>NZ_CALJAH010000458.1 GCF_938028185.1 uncultured Cardiobacterium sp.
ATGGAAAAACGGGAATTTCTACCATTCGTCCCACCAGCAGCGTCGCCAGCTCGCCTGACAGTAGCGAGGAATTTGAGCCGGATAAATAGATATCGGCATCCAAATCCACCCGCAGGCTGTTTACCGCATCTTCCCAGCCCGCTACGCGCTGAATTTCGTCAAAAAACAGATACATTTTTTGCCCTGCCACGGCACGCTCCATCACATAGCGATACAGCGCTTTAGCGGTGCGCAAGGCTTGGTGCTGCATTGATTCAAAGTTCAAAAACACAATCTGCGCCTCCGCCACGCCGCTTTCTTGCAAATAGCGGCGAAACATCTCCAGCACGAAGGTCTTGCCCGAACGGCGCACGCCGGTGATGACTTTGATGAATTCGCTGTTTTGGTATTTTTTTAAGCGGTTTAGGTAGATAGGGCGGTCAAATATGGTTTGCACCATGGTGAAAAATTCCTGCTTTCTTGGGCTGTATTTTCATTGTAGTGAAAATTTATCTGGTTTTATAGGATTATTTTTATTGTGATGCAAATTGTAGACTGCACGAACCCCATTTATGAAAATTTTTGATAAACCCTAACCAAATTACCCTATTTATCCGCGTAATTCGTCACTTTATGATGCCGCTTGCTTCAATCAAACAAGGAACTAAAAAATGACTTTAACCCTGCAACAAATCAACGACCGCTTTGAACTCAAACACTTGGTGGATCATTTCTCCAACTTGGCGGATGTGAAAGACGTGGACGCGCAACTGTCGCTGTTTACCGAAGACGCGCAAGTTACCACCTTCATCAAAGGCGAATTGTTCGCCAATGCCAAAGGTCGCGCGGAAATCGGCGATGTGTTCAAAAACTATCTGGCGCAATTCCACACCGTCTATCACTTAAACGGCCAGCAAACGGTGGAATTTACGGGCGAAGATAGCGCCGAGGGCATTGCTTACTGCCAAGTCGCCTTGGTTGCCGACAAAGACGGGCAGGACGAAATGCTAACCCATTATGTGCGCTATCAGGATAGCTACCAGCGTGTCGGCGGGGTGTGGCAGATTGCCAAGCGCGTGGCGAATTTCATGTATAGCGAGACGCGCAAGGTACAGGCGTAAAGCAGCCTGAAAACGCGAGAAAAACCAACCGCACTTTTGTCTTTAAGGCGGTGTCGTCTGAATCTCTTCAACCACAGAAGGAAATAAAAAATGAAACCACAAGTAACGGTCGTACTCGGCTCGGGCGCGATTGCGGTCGCCATCGCCCGCCGTGTCAGCAGCGGCAAACACATTCTGCTCGCCGACTTGCGTTTGGAAAACGCCGGAAAAGCCGCACAGACGTTGCGCGAAGCGGGTTTTGCGTGCAGCACCATTGAAATGGATGTATCCAGCCGCGAATCGGTGCAGAAAGTTGCCGACCAAGCAGTCAGCCTGGGCGCGGTGCAATATGTGATTAACTCGGCGGGCGTGTCGCCGTCGCAAGCCAGCCCGCAAACCATCGCCAAAGTGGATTTGTACGGCACGGCGCTGGTGCTGGAGATTTTCGGCGGCGTGATTGCCGAGGGCGGCGCGGGCGTGGTGATCGGTTCGCAATCCAGCCACCGCCTGCCGCCGCTTGGCGAAAGTGATTTGCGCGCGCTGGCGGTTACGCCCACCGAAGAATTACTGGATTTGCCGCTGGTGCGCGACATCGGCGACAGTCTGCGCGCCTATCAAGTCGCCAAAAAAGCCAATGCGCTGCGCGTGCAGATGGAAGCGGTGCGCTGGGGGCGGCGCGGCGCGCGGGTCAACTGCATCAGCCCCGGTATCGTTTACACGCCGCTGGCGTTGGACGAGTTAAATGGCGAGCGAAAGGATTTTTACCGCGATATGCTCGCCAATCTGCCCGTAAGGCGTGGTGGCACGCCCGACGAAGTAGCTGCGCTGGCAGAAATGGTTTTAATCGGTGGCTATATCACCGGCAGCGATTTTCTGATTGACGGCGGCGCGACAGCGAAATTCTGGTTTGGTGAAATAAAGGCCGTCTGAAAATGCTGCAGACGGCCTTTTGCTTCCTGTGCTTTATGCTGAAAACGGGTTCAGCAGTGGCACTTGCAGCGCGGCGAAATCGCGGGTGTTGCGCGTGACCAGGGTGAGGCCGTGGCGAATGGCACAGGCGGCAATCAGCGCGTCGTTATAAGGACGCTGGTCGGGGACGTGCAGGCGGGCGCAGATGCGGGCGGTATGGGCGTCAATCGGCAGGATGCGCGTCCCGAAGGTGGGCAGCACGATGTCATTCAGCCATTTTTCCAGGCGCAGAAATTGTGCTTCGTCGCCACGATGTTGTACGCGCAAAATGCCCTGCTCGATTTCCAGCAGGGTGATAACGCAGAGGTGGCAGCGATCGAAATCAATGGCTTGTACCCAGTGCGCGAGCGCCGGGTCAGCCCGCCCCTGACTGATTTTGCGGATTTCCGAGAGGATGTTGGTATCGAGCAGAAACATCAGAACAGCTCCTCGCGGTCGGCAATGATGCAGCGGGGAAATTCTACTTCGATCCAGTCCGATTCGGGGTCGCACAATTTTTCCGCCAGGCTCGGTTTGCCTTCTTGTAACGCCCGGTAAGCGGCGTAGTTCATCAACACGTAGGCGGGTTCGCCGCGGTCGGTGATGCACACAGGGGCGGTGTCGCTCATGTTTTTCGCCTTGGCGACGTTTTGGTTAAATTCGCGGCTGCTGATGGTTTGCATGATGGGTTCTCCGTTTGGTTGTAGCAACGTGTACGCATTGTAGGCGGCGGACGCGCTGGTGGCAAGGCGGCGCGTGGAAAGACCGCCTTGCCCACATCTCCCTATTTCCGGCAGCCGGCGAGCAGGTCCAGTTCTTTTTGGTAAATGCTGCCGCCGGTTTGTACGTCAAACAGGCCGAGGAAGGTGTGGAAGACGTTGTCCTGCGAGTATTCGCCGCTGCTGGCGCGGTGGTGCAGGCAGTCGCTGTCAACCGTCCCGCCTTGCCGCCAGGCATCTGATAGCCACAGTACCATCGGCACCCGCGTCTGTTCGACCGGGGCGACGCTGTAGGGTGTGCTGTGCAGGTAGATGCCGTTTTCGCCCAGCGATTCGCCGTGGTCAGATACGTAGAACACGCTGCTTTTCCAGTCTTTTTCGCGCGCAAGCCGCGCGATTACCCGCTCGATGAAGCCGTCCACGTAGCGGATGGTGTTGTCGTAGGTGTTGGTGATGGCTTCGCGGCTGCATTGCTGGATTTGTTTGGTGTCGCAGGTCGGCGCGTAGGCGCGGTATTCCGGGGTGTAGCGCTGGTAGTAGGTCGGGCCGTGGCTGCCGATGGTGTGCAGGATGATGACGGTATCTTGTGCGCCGGCGAGCGGCTGTTCGATGTCTTGCAGGAGGATGTCGTCGAGGCATTCGCCGTCCGTGCAGTATGCGGGCAGGTTCAGCGCGGTCATGTCGTGGTATTCGATGTTGGCGCAGGCGCCCTTGCAGCCGGTGTCGTTGTCGTACCAGACGACGCGCACCCCGGCGCGTTGCAGGATGTCGAGCAGGTTGTCGCGGCGGCTGGCGATATCGACGTCAAAGCGCGTACGCGGCTGTTCGGAGAGCATGCAGGGGACGGAGTAGGCGGTGTAGGTGCCGCAGCTGCTCACTTGCGGGTAGTTGATGATTTCTGCGCCGCGCGCCGCCAGTTGGGGCGTGGTCTGGCGCGCGTAGCCGTTCAGCCCCCAGTTTTGCGCGCGCGTCGCCTCGCCGATGATGAAGACGCTTACCCGCCGCTGCGGGTCGGTTTTTTGCTGGTGCGCGTCGGCGGCGACAGTTTCATAGGGGCGGTTGGCGCGGCGCTGGTGCTTGATTTTGCTGATGCTGGCGACGATGAAGTTGGTCGGCACGATGAGGTGCGGCAGGTCGTGGTTGTTGCGGCCGTAGGCGGCGTACTCCTGGTAGTAATGGTGGCTCAGCAGGAGCGCCAGCGCGAGCGAAACCAGCACCGCGCCGAGGCGCAGCGCCAGTTCGCGCCACCAGCGGCGGTAAACGACGCGCACGCGCAGATAAAGGAGCGCTGGAACAACGCCGAGCGCGAGCAGCCAGAGGGCATACGGCACGGTCAGCAGTTTGGCACTTTCGGCAGGCGTGGTAATCAGCACGTTGGTGAGCATGGCGCGGTCGAAATAGACGCCGAGGAAGATGACGGAATAACTGACCGCCGCCGACAGTAGCAGCACCAGCGGGATGATGACCTTGTGCAGAAACGGCAGCAGCAATAGATGGAAGACGACGTTCAGGCAGAGAAAGAGAAAGAGCGGCACGCTCCAGAGAAAAGTGCCGTCGCCGCCCGCCTCGCGCCACGCCTGCCAGACGGTGCGAAAAAAACCATAGTTAAGTGCGGTGAAAAACAGCGCCAGCACAAGCGCGAGGGTGGTGGCGGAAAGCCGCCAGCGGCCGGGGAGAAATCGCATATGGGTTCCTTAATGTGCGGTGGTGATAACAGCGCGGATTTGCAAACACCAGAAAAAGCCGGTTCAGCGAACCGGCTTGCGTGGGTGTCAGGCGCCAATCAGTCAATCAAAATGCGCAACATGCGGCGCAGCGGTTCGGCGGCGCCCCAGAGGAGCTGGTCGCCGACGGTGAAGGCGGAGAGGTATTCGCCGCCCATCTCCAGCTTGCGCAGGCGGCCGACGGGCACGGCGAGGGTGCCGCTCACTTTCGCCGGGGTGAGTTCGTGGATGCTGGCTTCCTTGGTGTTCGGGATGACCTTGACCCAGTCGTTGTGCGTTGCCAGCAGTTTTTCGATTTCGGCGAGCGGCAGGTCTTGCTTCAGCTTCATCGTAATCGCCTGGCTGTGGCAGCGCATCGAGCCGATGCGGACGCAGAGGCCATCGACGGGAACGGGATTGGCGCTGCGGTCCAAAATCTTGTTGGTCTCCACGCCGCCTTTCCATTCTTCCTTGGACTGGCCGTTGCCGAGGTCGGCGTCAATCCACGGGATGAGGCTGCCCGCGAGCGGTACGCCGAAATTGGCGGTCGGGTAGGCGTCGCTGCGCAGCGCGGCGCTGACCTTGCGGTCGATGTCGAGAATGGCGCTGCGCGGGTCGGCGAGTTCGCTCGCAACTTGTGCGTGCAGGTAGCCCATGCCTTCGAGTAGTTCGCGCATATTTTTCGCACCCGCGCCGGAAGCGGCCTGATAGGTCATGCTGGTCAGCCATTCGACCAGGTCGTTTTCAAAGAGGCCGCCGAGTGCCATCAGCATCAGCGAAACGGTGCAGTTGCCGCCGATGAAGTCTTTTTTGCCGTCGCGGATGGCCTGGTCAATGACGCTGCGGTTCACCGGGTCAAGGATGATGACGGCGCGGTCGTCCATGCGCAGGGCGGAGGCGGCGTCAATCCAGTAGCCGTCCCAGCCGCGCGCGCGCAGTTGCGGGTGGATGGCCTTGCTGTAGTCGCCACCCTGGCAGGTGATGATGATGTCCATCGCCGCGAGCGCATCGAGATTGTGCGCGTCTTGCAGGGTCTTGCCGCTGCCGGCGAAGGCTGGCGCCGCTTCGCCCGCCTGCGAGGTGGAAAAGAGGGTGGTTTCGACGTGGGCGAAGTCCTGCTCTTCCTGCATCCGCCCGATGAGGACGGAGCCAACCATGCCGCGCCAGCCAACAATGCCAAGTTTTTTCATGTGTATTCCTCGGTTAAATGGAAAGGGACGGCTATTAAACGCCCTTTGCCGGATGGCTGCAAGCGGGCGGGGCGGAGGCGCGCCAACGGCACCACTGCCGAAAAGACCTACGACACTGTGTTAATTTGTGCGGATTCCGCCCATCAACCCACCAGGACGCGCCATGATTCTCCTCTGGGACAAAACCGACCAATCCCCCGTCGCCAACGCCCAACAAGCCGAACACTACATCCAGCGAAAAACCATGCAGGCATTCATCCATACAAGACGACAAATCGAAGACAGCATTGGCCACCAATACGGCTGGAAAAGCGCACAATGGTTCGTGGTCTATATGCTCCTCAACCTCTGGCTCTACAAGGCAGGCGGCGACGGCGCACTCTACACCGACGCCCAGCTCAACGCCGCCATCTACCGCCTCCTCACCGCGCTGTACATTCCGGTACACTCGCCCGGCGGCTGGAATCTCGGCTACCTCCTCTCGCTCATTATCAACCTTTACATATTCTGCATCGCCATCAAAAACGAACGCGCCTTTTGGGTTTGGCGCGTTATCAAACTGCGCTGGCATCGCTGGCTAAAAATATTAGACTTCC
>NZ_CALJAH010000459.1 GCF_938028185.1 uncultured Cardiobacterium sp.
GCAGGCTGGCGCGCAATTCGCGGCGGATGAGGAGCGGGAGCATGGCAGGCGGGATGGTTATGGAGCGGCGCAGCTTAGCGGCTGCGCAGGTGTAAATCCAGATGCGCTATCATGGCGCGGTTTTTCCGCGTCCCGAAGGAGCAACCATGCGCAAAATCCTCGCCTTTTTTGCCCTCGCCTGCCTGACCCCGGCGCTGGCGGCTGATGACGACTGGGTCGCCCGTCTCAACGCCTGGGCGGACGAATTCCAGATTCCCGCCGACATCCTGCCGCGCGAACGCGATGCCCTGCTCAAGCTGGACGCATTGCATTTATTTCAGAATGATTGGTCAAACAGACCCAAAATCACCTATCTGCCACCGGAAATCGGCGAACTGCGGCAACTGGAACGTCTCCAGCTGCAAAACAACAGCCTTGCCGAGTTACCCGCCGAAATCACCAACCTGCGGCAACTGTACTTCATTGGGCTTGACGGCAACCGCTTTACCGATTTCCCCACCGTACTCTTTCAACTGCCGCAACTGAGTACCGTCTCGCTAATGGATAACCCGCTCACCCGCCTGCCGCCGGAAATCGGTGAATTTCAGCAACTACGGAGTCTAAATGTCTCTGGTTGCGGGCTGACCGACCTGCCGCCCGGACTGTTTGAGCTGCGCCAACTGGCAGATTTGGATCTCGGCTTCAACCAGCTTGACCACCTGCCGCCGGAAATCGGCAACTTGCAGGAGCTGCTTGAGCTCAGACTGCACGCCAACCCGCTTACCGCGCTGCCTGCCGAAATCACCCGGCTAAACAAACTGCAACTGCTGCTGATTGACGCGCCCGTCAAACTCACACCGGCACAAAAAAAGTTTGAAAAACAAGTACTCTCCCGCTACCCATCCACCCCTTGAACGACAAACCACCATGACCCCCAAAATCATCTTCTTCGACATCGACGACACCCTCTTTCGCAAATGGCAGGACTTCATGCCCGAATCGGTGCTGCCCGCCTTCCGCGCCCTGCAGGAGGCGGGCGTGCTCACCGCGATTGCCACAGGCCGCAGCCCCTGCGCCCTGCCCGCGAAAATCCGCGCGCTGATTGACACCGTCGGCCTCGACGTACTCGTCGCCATCAACGGCCAGTACAATACTTACTGTGGCGAAGCCATCGCCACCCATCCCATTGACCCCGCCGACATCGCCGAAATCGTCCGCGTTTGCCGCGCCCACGACTGGGATTACGGCTGCACCTCGGACGTAAAAATGGCGCTCTCCTCCGACCGCCAGCGCGTGCATGACTCGCTCTACGGCACCGTGCCGTATAGCACCGACCCCGACTACTGGCAGCGCCACCCCGTTTACCAGATGAACGTCTTCATCACCGCCGAAGAAGAAGCGGCGTTTGCCGCCAGCGGCATCCTGCAACGCGGCTACCAGATGATCCGCTGGCACCCGCTCGGCATCGACCTCTTGCACGCCGACGGCAGCAAGGCGCGCGGCATCCGCGCCATCTGCGCCGCACGCGGCATCGACCTCGCGGCGACCATGGCCTTCGGCGACGAACTGAACGACCTGGAAATGTTCAAAACCGTCGGCTTCGGCGTGGCGATGGGCGACGGCCGCGACGAACTGAAAGCGCTCGCCAAATACATCACCACCCCGCTGGAACAGCACGGCGTCTATAACGCCCTTGTCCACCTCGGCATCATCCCCGGCCCGGCGTGGACTTAATGCCCCCTCCCTCGCAGGACGCGCAGCGTCCGCAGCGGGGGAGGGTCGGGGTGGGGGTAGCGCCCACGAAATCACCGCCCAATACAAATACAGTCCTCCGGTTTGAACACGCATCCATCCGCAACAAAAACCACTTGAACCCATCTGCCACCCGCAAAAACACCCGATGAAAACCCCGAAAATCATCTTCTTCGACATCGACGAAACCCTCTACCGCAAAAGCAGCGACTACCTGCCGGACAGCGTTCCCGCCGCCATCCGCGCCCTGAAAGCGCGCGGCATCATCCCGGCGATTGCGACAGGCCGCTCGCTCGCCGCCCTGCCCGCGAAAATCCGCACACTCGCCGCCGCCGAGAACATCGAACTGTTCGTCACCATCAACGGCCAGTACAACCAGTACCGGGGCGAACCGCTCGCCACCAACCCGATGACCCTCGACGAAATCGAACGCTTCAACGCCCTCTTTGCCCGCCACGGCTGGGACTACACCTACGTCGGCGCCGGACAAATGGCGTCCAACCGGCAAAGCGCGCGCATGGACGACGCCCTCACCGGCATCGGCGACTACATCATTGACCCCGACTACTACCGCCACCAGCCGGTGTACCAATACCTGCTCTACATTGACCCCGCCGAAGAAGCGGCGCTGAACGACAGCGGCGAACTGGGGCGCGACTACCACGCGATGCGCTGGCACCCCTTCTCCGTCGATTTACTGCACGCCGACGGCAGCAAGGCGCGTGGCATCAGGCGCGTCTGCGCAGCGCTCGGCGTACCGCTGGATGAAACGATGGCATTTGGCGACGGCCTGAACGACGTCGAAATGTTCAAAACCGTCGGCTTCGGCGTGGCGATGGGCGACGCCGTACCCGAACTGCGCGCGCTCGCGCAATACCAAACCGGCACCGTCGAAGAAGACGGCATTTATAACGCGCTGCAACACCTCGGTATCATTGCCTAAATTCACCCTCCCCTGCAGGGCGAAGCCCGCA
>NZ_CALJAH010000460.1 GCF_938028185.1 uncultured Cardiobacterium sp.
ATGATGTAGCTCACAAAATCGTCGCCACGCAACCGCATTGGCTTGGGCGTGTTTATGGCTGAATGGTAAACAGGCCTTAGCCAAACCTGCGAATGGAATCATCATGTTATGGCCAATTGTAAACAGCTCTTGGTGCCACTTTTCCCCGGTTCACGCCGACAATGCCGCTAGTGCCTTGGCCGCATCCGGGTTGCCCTGTTCTGCCGCCCGCGTCAGCCATTCGCGCGCTTTTGCCGTGTCCTGCGCGACGCCCTCGCCGTCGCGGTAATGCAAGGCGAGGCGGTATTGCGCTACGGGATGGCCCTGCAACGCAGCCTGTTCATAGTATTGCACTGCCCGCACCGCATTCGCCGCGACGCCCTTGCCGTATTCAAAGAGGATGCCGAGCGCAAGCTGCGCCGGGGTGTAATGCTGTTGTGCTGCCCGCTCGTACCACTGGAAGGCTTGCGCGAAGCCTTGTGGCACGACCTCGCCCGTCTGATAGAGCACGCCGAGCGCGTATTGTGCCGCCGCATCGCCCTGCCGCGCTGCACTCCGGTATGCCGTGATTTGGCGGCTGTCCACCGCGGCGACCGTGCTGTCGCGTTGTACCGCACCGGGCGGGTCGGCAACCGGCGCGTTTGCCCGTCGTGCCGCGTCATTCCAGTAATTCGCCAGCACACGATCCGGCACGCCGTAATCGCGATTGGCAAACATCGCCCCAAGCGCCCGTTGCGCCGCGCCGTCGCCCTGTATCGCCGCCTGCACCAGCCACAGGCGCGCGCTGTCGCAGGCCTTCGCCTTGACGTGATACTGGTACAACCGTCGCGCTTCATCGCAGTAACGGATGCCGAGGCGATACTGCGCGCGGATGTTGCCGCCCGCTGCCGCCTGCGCAAACCATGCCTGCGCCTGCGCTTCGTCGCGGAGAAAGATGCGGTTGTCGTCGTAAATGCAGGCGAGGCAGAACTGCGCCCAGACGTCGCCCGCTTCCGCTGCGGTTTGCACCGCTGCCCGCGCCCGGCGGCAATCGCCCGCTGCCCAATCCGCCAATGCCTGCTGCATCGCCGCTGACGGCGTGTTTGCTGCCGCCCCGGCGGCGATTTGCCGGTACGCCTGCTGCGCCGGGAGGTCGCCGCACAATACTGCCTGCGCGTAATGTTGCCGCGCCTGCGCCACATTTCCGGCGCGTTCTGCCAGCACGCCGAGGTTAAACCACGCCCGCGGCTCGCCCTGCGCCGCAGCTTGCGTCAGTCCCTCGCATTGCGCCGCCGCCGGGTCGCATACGGCAAGATTGTTCTGCGCGGCGGCCAATCCCTGCGCGGCGGCCTGCGCGAACCATTGTTGCGCCTGCGCAGTGTCGCCATTGTGCAACGCCTGTAACCCCAGCGCGTTCTGCGCATCGGCATCGCCCGCCGCCGCGGCGCGTGCCATCCAGCGCCATGCCAGCGCCTCGTCACGCGCCACGCCTTTGCCATGCAGATACTGCAAGGCGAGGCGGAATTGCGCCGGAGCGAAATCTTGCGCGGCGGCTTTTTCGTAATAATTGTGCGCCTGCGCCCAATCGCAGTGATCGTCCTCACCGCTTTCATATGCCAGGGCGAGATTAAATTGCCCCATGGCATCATTTTGTGCGGCGGCCTCGGCGAAGCATTCGGTCGCCTTGGGGTCATCCGCAAAAATGTTTCGCTTATTGGCAGCGTAGATACAACCGAGAAAATTCTGCGCCGGGGCATCACCTTCCGCAGCCAGTTTTTTCAATATCTCGCGTGTATAGGAGCCGGATTCCATCAGGCGGAGCGGATCATGAGTCTTTTCTGTCCAATAACGAATCTGTGCCAAATGTCCGCGTGCCACAAATTCCCTTTCATTTTTTACCTCATATAAAGCTGCCCTTGCGGGGTAATGATCGGAAACGATGAGCGTGCCATCCAGATACATCAGTGCCAGCAAATAATGGGCATCCGCATCGCCGTCTGCTGCCAATTCACGCATCAGGGCAAAAGCGGTCAAACGGTCGCCCGCCTGATGCGCGGCAAACGCCTGTTGCCACAGCGCATTTTTTTCCGCCTGCAATGCGGGGAAGACTGCCGCGACGCGCGGCAACATTTGCGGCGGAATGCCGAGATAACGCGGCGTACTGCCCGCCAGACGCAAACCGTCGGCAAAAATGGCGCCACCGTCTTCATAAAAACGGGCGAGACGCCGCGCCGCTTCAGCATTTCCCTGCATTGCCGCTTTTTCCAGCCATTGCTGCGCCCTGCTTTCATCTGCTGCGACGCCCAGACCTTTTTCATACATCACGCCGAGATAATATTGTGCGCGAGTATTATTCTGTGCGGCAGCCTTTTCATACCATGTCAATGCCTGTTCGTAATCCTGTGGCCTTCCTTTGCCGCATTCATAGAGCCATCCCAGATTGCATTCCGCCCAAGCGTGCCCTTGCTGCGCGGATTTTTCATACCATGTAAATGCCTTTTCATAATCCTGTGTAACCCCTGTGCCATCCCGGTATAAATTGGCGAGGTTGTATTGCGCATACATATCACCCTGCATCGCGGCTTTTTCGTACCACTCGACAGCTTTGGCATAATTTCGGGAGACACCCTTTCCCGTTTCATACAATATGCCAAGACTGTTCTGCCCTCTCATGCTCCCTTGCAATGCCGCCTTTTCATACCATGCGAAGGCTTTTTCATAATCCTGGACGACGCCTTTGCCTGTTT
>NZ_CALJAH010000461.1 GCF_938028185.1 uncultured Cardiobacterium sp.
TTTGTGTTCAAAGGTTTTGACCCCGCTTAAAGCCTTGCAGCATAAGGCTTACAGCATTTTTTAGCTCCTTTTTTGTCCGATACGCCTAATTTTTACAGGGAAAGACAAACCACGAAGCCATTTTGTGACAATTCTGCACAGGGTTGAAATACAAAATAAAAGCCGGTCAGAAACCGGCTTGATAGAGAAGGGACAAAAATTATCGTTTTGAAAATTGGGTTGCACGACGAGCTTTGTGCAAACCAACCTTTTTCCGTTCAACCTCACGCGCGTCGCGGGTTAGGAAACCTGCTTTGCGCAGCGGTGCGCGCAATTCTTCGCTATACGCACGCAGAGCACGAGCGATACCGTGGCGAATTGCGCCGGCCTGTCCGGTAGTACCGCCACCGCTGACTGTAATATAAAAGTCAAAGTTCTCTTTCATATCGACAACTTCAAGCGGTTGACGCACTACCATACGGGCAGTCTCACGCCCAAAGTATGCATCCAGCGGTTTTTGATTGACGATAATATTACCGCTGCCACGGCGCAGGAATACGCGGGCAGATGAAGTTTTGCGACGACCGGTAGCGTAGTATTGTTCTGACATGACTAGTCCTTAAATTTCCAGGGCAACCGGCTGTTGAGCGATGTGTTGGTGCTCACCATCGGCATAGATTTTCAGTTTCTTCAGCATGGCACGACCTAGCGGTCCCTTGGGCAACATACCTTTTACTGCAATTTCAAGAACTTTGCCAGGATTTCTGGCTTGCATTTCATCAAAGGTAGTGCTTTTCATGTTGCCAATATAACCGGTGTGGCGGTAGTAAACTTTGTCGCTACGCTTCTTGCCGGTAACACTCAGCTTTGCTGCATTGACCACAATAATGTAGTCACCGGTGTCAATGTTGGGGGTATATTCAGGTTTGTGCTTGCCGCGCAGACGCAGGGCGATTTCACTGGCCAGGCGCCCCAGTGTTTTGCCTGTGGCGTCAACCAGATACCAGTCGCGCTCAAGCGCATCGGGCTTGGCAGTAAATGTCTTGGACATAATTATGTTCTCCGAACACGAAAAATGAAGGGCGCGAATAATACATAAACATTTGCATCGCTGCAACTTTATTGCGTTTTTTCCTTTGTGAGGGAGGATTTTGATGGACCGTGCAGAAGCGATTTTAGTGCGACTGCAGTTTCTTTGGTATGCGCCCGCCGCCCGCTATGAAAGCGCACCAGCGATTGCAGCAGTTTGCGTATTTCAGGGCTTTCCCAGTCTGTTACTCCGCTTGATAGCTGTTCTACGCTTCCCTTGCCATATCCACTGGACGAAGGTACAAATATGGCATTATTTCCTTTGAAATCAAGTTGATAAAAAGATGCCTCTTGTGTAATCTCCGGGAACAGCCCCAAGTGGGCAAGCAACGCATATTCAAGCCTGCGCAAGGCACTTTCGTCTGCTTGCTGAAGTGAGTGCAGGTATTGGATGAAAACCGAAGGCGCCGGTTCATCGAACGGTAACATACCTAGCAGGATTTCATTTAAATAGTGCGCGTTGAGTAACCGCGCGGGAGCTGGGGTAAGGTCGTACTGGAGAACAGCCTGCCTCACGCTGGCAAACTCTCCCTTCCGCTGCCCAGAGAAACTGAATAGTCGAAAAGGAGCGTAATTATTTGTTTTTCTATGTGTTTTTTCTTGAGGGATATAAGCATGGGCACAAAAAAAACCGTAATTAAACGTAAATATATCAATGAGATATCTGTTTTCTTTATAAGGTTGCCGATGCAAAAAAAAAGCAGGCTCTTGGTCAAAGTGTAACATTTGCGCAAAAGATGGTGTTATAATTGCAATTTGTTTAGAAAAGGCAAGGATTACCTGTGCTACTGATGATTGATAATTACGATTCGTTTACATACAACCTCGTTCAGTACTTTGCTGAACTGGGGCTTGACGTTGCCGTCTATCGTAATGATGAAATTTCGATTGAGCAAGTACGCACCCTGTCACCAAAATACATCGTGATTGGGCCGGGGCCCTGCTCTCCGGCAGAGGCACAAGACACCAACACGATTATTCGCACATTTGCCGGACACATCCCTATGCTAGGTGTTTGCTTGGGGCATCAGTGTATGGCGTATGTATTTGAGGGCAAAGTGACTCATGCGCCAACTGTAATGCACGGAAAAATATCAAGTGTTTTCCATCTGAATGAGGGCGTGTTTCACAAGTTGCCAAATCCTCTGCAAGTAGTACGTTATCACTCCCTGACAGTCTCACCCCAACAGTTGCCCAAGGGATTTGTGATGACTGCCTGGACTCAGGATGGAGCCGAACCAGTAGTTATGGGAATGCGAAATGTCTCTCTTATGATGGAAGGGGTTCAATTTCATCCTGAATCATTCTTAACAGAATGCGGTCATCAAATATTGAACAATTTTATTAAAATGTTTGCAGAAAACAGGAAGGTTAATGCATGAGTGATTATGATCCTTTAATTAGCTATATGGTGCAGCATAAAATTTGCACACCAGAACAAATAAGAGAAGTCCAGATTAGTGCTCAAAAAAAACGTGGCAGTTTTTTGCAGCAATTACTAAGTGATGGCCTGTTAGATGGGGTGCGACTGTCGCAAATTAATCGGGAAGTTTATAATCTACCGCAAGTTATGTTGCGTGAAATAGATATTCGTCGTGAACTAACCGCGCAATTCCCGGAGACTGTTGTACGCAAACATATGGCTTTGCCAATTTATGCGAATGGTGGTCGATTGTTTATAGCAACTTTTGATCCTTCTAACCGTATTATGTTAGAGGAGTTTAAATATCAAGGGAAATTTACTTCAGTTGAGCCCATTATAGCTGATGTTGGAGTGATCGAAGCACTCATTGAAGATCACTATGCTGGTGTAGGCGGCATGGAAAGCGTCTTCGATGAGGATGATGAAGAAAAAAATCTTGATGCTATTAGTGAAGCATTAGGAAATATTGGTGCAAATGAGGAAGA
The DNA here is from genome assembly GCF_938028185.1 of uncultured Cardiobacterium sp. Lineage (GTDB taxonomy): Bacteria > Pseudomonadota > Gammaproteobacteria > Cardiobacteriales > Cardiobacteriaceae > Cardiobacterium. Next base: position 2,977 of record NZ_CALJAH010000461.1, read on the forward strand.
AGCACCAGTTGTCCGTTTCGTATCTGGTATGTTGATGGATGCGATCCGCACAGGTGCTTCAGACTTACACTTTGAGCCCTATGAAAATACTTATCGAGTACGATTCCGCCGAGACGGTGTGTTGCAGGAAGTTGCAGCACCTCCCCCCAGTATTGCCAACCGGATTACGGCGCGTCTCAAAGTTATGTCAAATCTAGATATTGCTGAAAAACGTGTCCCACAAGATGGTCGCATTAAACTGCAAGTTTCTGAAACTAAGGCTATAGATTTTCGGGTTAGCTCGCTTCCTACATTGTGGGGAGAAAAAATAGTTTTACGTATACTTGATAGTTCTGCCGCTAAATTGAATATCGATGTATTGGGGTTTGAGCCTGATCAAAAACAACATTATTTAAATGCCATAAATAAGCCTCAAGGTTTAGTATTGGTAACTGGTCCAACAGGCTCAGGGAAAACAGTATCTCTTTATACAGGTTTATCAATTTTAAATAAACCAACGGTTAATATTTCAACAGCAGAAGATCCGGTAGAAATTAACTTGCCCGGAATTAACCAGGTAAACGTGAATACAAAAACTGGATTGGACTTTGCTGCCGCATTGAAGGCTTTCTTGCGACAAGATCCAGATATCATCATGGTAGGGGAAATTCGAGATATTACGACTGGCGAAATCGCTGTCAAGGCAGCACAAACGGGACACTTGGTTCTTTCTACACTACACACTAACGATGTGCCACAGACCATTGCCCGCTTGGTCAATATCGGTATTCCCTCTTATAACATTGCAGCAAGTGTGAATTTAATTATGGCGCAACGTCTGACGAGAAGGTTATGCAGTCATTGCAAGACACGTGATCGAAGACATAGTCATGATGAATTAATTGCACTAGGATTTGCAGAAGATGAAATTGATGAATTACGCATTTATGCTCCTAAAGGTTGTGAACGATGCAGTTATCAAGGTTATCGTGGGCGTGCAGGGATTTATCAAGTCGTTCCAATTTCTGAATCGTTATCGGATATGATTTTGCAAAATGCATCCGCTGCAGACATTGCAGAGCAATGTCAAAAAGAGGGCTACTGGGATTTACGCCAGTCAGCATTAAACAAAGTACGTCAAGGACTTACTAGTATTGAGGAAGTCTTGCGTGTAACAACAGACTGATATTTTAAGAGGAAGTTATGGAAACCAAAAAAGAATTGAAGACCTATCAATGGAAAGGCAAAAACAAGCTGGGAAAAGAGATTTCTGGCGAAAATGACGCCAAAAATGATGCAGTATTAAAGGCATTCTTGGCAAAACAGGGACTTATTAACGTTACCGTCAAAGAAAAGCCTAAACCTTTGTTCGAGTCTAAAGGAAAAATAAAAAGCAAAGATATTTTATTCTTTACGCGACAAATGGCGACTATGTTACGTGCAGGTATGCCAGTATTGCGAGCTCTCGATTTGGTGGGAGAGAGTATCGAGAAGCCTTTAGCTATGCGTGAAATGGTTTTTGATCTTTATGAGCGTATCCAAAATGGTGCTACGTTAGCAGAAGCAATGCGTGCACACCCATTGCAATTTGACGATCTCTATACAAGCCTTATTGCAGCAGGTGAAGATGCTGGTATGCTTGAATCAACCATGGATAATATCGCTCTTAACTTGGAAAAGGGAGAGGCCACCAAGAAGAAAATTAAAAAAGCCTTAACATATCCGTCAATAGTAATGATTTTTGCTGTTATTGTTACTGCGGTACTTCTAATTAAGGTTATTCCTGTATTTGCCGAATTCTTTACTTCTAACGGTGGTCAGCTGCCAGGATTGACACTAATGGTAGTTGCTATATCGGACTTTATGGTAAAGAAAGGAATGTATTTTTTGATTGCCCTAATATTTCTTGGGTATGCTTTTTTCTATATCAAGCGTCGAAACAAAAATGTACAAGAAAAAACAAATATTGTAATGTTCAAGACACCTCTAATCGGAGGGATATTAAAATGTGGTGCAAATGCCCGGTTCGCACGCACAATGTCAACCTTGTTTAATGCTGGCGTTCCCTTGATGCGTGGTTTGCAGGCTACAGCTCCTGCTACTGGTAGTGTTTTATATGAACGAGCTGTTTACGAGATTCGTGATGACGTACAAAACGGGCAGCAAATGAGTTTTGCCATGAAGAATACCGGACTCTTCCCTACTATTGCCGTTCAGATGACCGCAATTGGTGAGGAATCCGGGAATTTGGGTGAAATGCTGGGTCGGGTAGCGACTTATTATGAAGAAGAACTTGATTGGCGTATTGATAATTTAACAGCGATGATTGAGCCTGCTATTATGGCTTTCTTGGCAATTGTTGTTGGTGGTTTGATTATTGCCATGTATCTGCCAATCTTCAATTTGGGACAATTGTTCTAATGGTCATAAATTCCATGATTTTTCACACACCAATTGGAATACTACTGGTTGGTATCATTGGTTTGATGGTAGGCAGCTTTCTTAATGTGGTTATTTACAGATTGCCTGTAATGTTTCAAAGAGAGGAAAAATTTTATGCCTGGGAAACCTTAAATAACCCTGATGAAGATGAGGAAAAATCCGAAAATAACCCGTATAGACAGCTTGAAACTTTTAACTTGATGCTACCAGGGTCGCATTGCCCCAAATGTAAGGCACAGATTCATTTCTGGCAAAATATCCCAATTATTAGCTATTTATTACAGCGTGGACAATGCGCTAGTTGTGGTACTAAAATTTCTATACGTTATTTACTGGTAGAATTATTGTGTGCTGCGGCAAGTATTTTGGTTGTTTTAAAATACCCTGAACCATGGCAATTGGGGTTTGCGTTGTTGCTAACATGGGGATTATTGGCACTTATTTTTATTGATGCGGAAAATCAGATATTGCCAGATTCTTTGACGCTTCCCCTGCTTTGGTTAGGTATTCTGGCAGGTTGTATTGATAATGGTCTTTTTATCAGTTTGCGCAGTAGTATCATCGGAGCCATAGTTGGATATTTGGTTCTATGGTCCGTTTACTGGTTGTTCCGCCTGATTATGGGAAAAGAAGGAATGGGGTACGGTGACTTCAAATTGCTGGCTTTACTTTGCGCTTGGCAAGGTATTGTCATGTTGCCATTTATTCTATTTTTTTCCGCAGTTACGGGATTAATCTTTGCCATTATCAACCGGATTGGGCGAGGAGTTCCTATGGCCTTTGGTCCGTATTTGGCAATCGCAGGCTGGTTGACATTTATGTATGGCGGTGAAATTGCACAATTGACCGGACTTTCTCTGTAAACCATGATTATTGGTTTAACGGGCGGTATAGCCAGTGGCAAGTCTTTATGTAGCGACTGGTTTGCCGCCCGTGCTGTTTCTGTTATTGATGCGGATGTGATTGCGCGAAAGGTGGTTACTAAAGGCTCTCCCGTATTGCAGGAACTCGCTGCCGCTTTTGGCAATGATGTTTTGCAGGATAATGGCAATCTGAATCGTGCCGCTTTACGTGCGCGGGCTTTTGTGAATGATGATGCCAGTGCGTGTTTGAATACCATTATGCAGCCACGCATTCGCGAGCACTTGTTGCAAGAGCTGGAGCGTGCGCCGCGGCAACCGTATCGAATTTTAAGCGCGCCGCTACTTTTGGAGAATCGGCTGGATGCCTTATGTGATGTGGTATTAGCTGTCGATGTTTCTGAAAGAACACAACTGGAACGTGGCAGCCAGCGCGATCAACAGCAACAAGCTGCAATCGCCGCTATTATCGCGGCACAAATTTCACGTGCGGAACGTTTGCAGCGTGCAAATTTTATTGTTGATAATGAAGGAAATACTGCACAAACGTATGCGCAACTGGAGCGACTACATCAATTCTTCCTCGCTTTGAATTAAGACTACAGGCAATAAAAAAGCGGAGTGCTTGCAAGCTACTCCGCTTTTTTATTGGCAACAATGGCGTGTTAATCAGGCAAAAATGGTTTCCCATTCACTACGATGATCCAGCAGGCGCTGCGCCAATGCTTTCGCCCCTTCCAGACTATGACTTGCTGCCCAGCCGCATTGCACTTCATTGCAGGCGGGAACTTCGGTCGCATTCAGCACGTCTTTCAACGTTTCTTCAATCAGATTGAGCGCTGTTTGATAATCCGGCTCGTTGAGAAGCGAGACATAAAAACCGGTCTGGCAGCCCATCGGCGAAATATCCACCACGTGTGCGTTATGATTGCGCGACAATTCCGCCATTAAATGTTCCAGCGAATGCAGCGCAGGCATTTCCATATGGTCTTTGTTGGGCTGGCAGATACGCAAATCGTATTTGTAAATGACATCGCCATTTTCCCCCTGTTTTTTGTCCGCCAGCCGCAAATATGGCGCTTTGACTTTGGTGTGGTCAAGATTGAAACTTTCAACATTCATGCGTTTTGTCATAGTAACTCCTGATTAAAAACTAAAACCGCTTTGGCGAGAACCAAAACGGGCGATATTGTGCCACAGAAGCGGCAATATCGCGTGGTTGGCGTAGGGAACGCGCGGAAACCCGCTATAATGCGCGCCCGTTTTTTACCCCCAAATTCCCATGCGACACGTCGAACTCCTTGCCCCCGCCGGCTCCCTGAAAACTATGCGCTACGCCTTCGCCTACGGCGCGGATGCCGTTTACGCGGGCTCGGCGCGCTATTCCCTGCGGATGCGCGGCAACGAATTTACCGACGACAACCTGAAAGACGGCATCAGCGAAGCGCACGCGCTCGGCAAACAGTTCTACCTCACCGTCAATACCCAGCCGCACAACTACAAACTCGACACCGCCCTGCGTGACCTCGCTCCCGCCATCGCCGCTGGCCCGGACGCGCTCATCATGTCCGACCCCGGCCTCATCATGACCGTGAAAAACGCCTACCCGGAGCTGCCCATCCATCTCTCCGTGCAGGCAAACACCGTCAATTGGGCGACGGTCAAATTCTGGCAAAACAACGGCATCAGTCGCGTCATCCTCTCGCGCGAACTCTCGCTCAAAGAAATCGAAGAAATCCGCCAGCGTTGCCCGGAGATGGAGCTGGAAGTCTTCGTCCACGGCGCGCTGTGCATGGCGTATTCCGGTCGCTGCCTGCTCTCCGGCTACTTCAACAACCGCGACCCCAACCAGGGCACCTGCACCAACGCCTGCCGCTGGAAATACAAAACCCACGGCTCCAGCGAAGAAGAAGAAGGCGAATTCATCCCCACGCCCGACCTTATCTTCAGCCCGGAGGCACTCACCGGCCTCACCGACACCCGCGAGCGCCACCCGCTCGCCGACGGCGTCTATTACCTCGAAGAAGAAAACCGCCCCGGCGAATACATGGAAATCACCGAAGACGAACACGGCACCTACATCATGAACAGCCGCGACCTGCGCGCCATCGAGCACGTCGGCGCGTTGGTACGCATCGGCGTCGATTGCCTGAAAATCGAAGGGCGCACCAAATCCTTCTACTACGCGGCGCGCACCGCGCAACTCTACCGCCAGGCGATTGACGACGCCTACGCCGGGCGCGCATTCAACCCGGCACTCAACGCCAAACTGGAAGGGCTGGCCAACCGGGGCTACACCGACGGCTTCTTCGTCCGCCGGCAAATCAAGGCACAACAAAACTACGCCAGCGGCACCTCCAACGCCGCCACCCAACAATTCGTCGGCGAAGTCATCGCCTACGATGCCGCAACCGGACTGGCCACCATCGAGGCAAAAAACCATTTCAAAAGCGGCGACAGCATCGAAATCATCCAGCCGGGCGGCAACCGCGAAATTATCCTCGGCGAACTTTATGATGCCAAAAGCGGTGAACCCGTCCCGGCAGCGAAAGGTAGCGGCTGGCAGGTCAAGGCGGCGATTGGCGCGGTTGACGGCTATACCGTGCTGGCAAAGAATCGCTGAATCGGAAGCTCCACCAACTGTTTATGACTGCGCAAATTTATGGACAAACCCCGCGTACTGCATGGGCGCGGGCGGCAAGGGTAATGCTGCCGTCGTCGGCGGCGGGCAGGCGTGCGCGCAGCGCATCACGCACGCTTTGCCGCGTCGCTTCCGACAGGGCGGCGAAGCGTTCGCCGATGCTGGCGCTGTCCTGCAATGCCTGCCAGTAGGCGGCAAAATCCGGGTAGCGCTGGCGCACGCTAAAAGCGGCGGTAGCGACGTTTTGCAGTCCGGCACGTTGCCACAACGCCTGCAATTGCGGCAGCGCGGTGCTTTCGTCTGCGGCAACGCGGTCGGGCAGGACGCCGAGGTCGCGCAGGATGGCGAAGGCGGTGTAGTACGGGAAGCCTTGCGGCAAGTCCCAAATGTAGGTCGCTACCGTGCCGCCGGGGCGGACGACGCGCCGCATTTCGGCGACGGCGCGGTCGGGGTCGTCAATAAAGACGATGACCAGCGGCATCACGGCGGCGTCAAAATGCGCATCCGCGAAGGGCAGGGTGCTGGCATCGCCGGCGTGCAGTTGCACGCTTTCGGGCAGACGGCTGCGTGCGTGGGCGAGCATCTCGTGCGAGCGGTCAAGGCCGTGCAATTCGGCAGGCGCGGCGCGTTCGGCAAGCAGCGCGGTAAAAGCGCCACTGCCGCAACCGACGTCCAGCCAGCGCAGTCCGGGCGGCAGCGCGAGCCAGTCAAGGAATGATTCGCCTGCGGCGCGGCTCCAGCCGCCCATATAGCGCTC
>NZ_CALJAH010000462.1 GCF_938028185.1 uncultured Cardiobacterium sp.
GACCGCCGCCTGCGCTTCCGCGCGCGCCGCCTGCGCCGCCTTCACGCTCGCCACCGCGCGGTCAAAATCCGCCTGCCGCTTGGCAAGCTCCGACGCCGACACCAAATCCTCGCGCCGCATCTGCTTCGCATTGTCCAGCTCCAGCTTCGCCACCTTCTGCTGCTGTTTATAAGCGGCGATTTCCGCATCCGCCCGCGCAACCGTCTGCTGCGCCTGCTGTACGCCAGCACGGGCGCGCTGCACCAGCTCGGTAGCGCGCAAGGTCGCCGCCTGCGCCGCCGCCAACTGACCACTGCTCTGCGCCGAAGACAATTCCACCAGCACATCGCCGGGCTTGACCGCATCGCCCTCGGCAACACGCACGCGCTCCACCCGCCCCGGATAGAGGCTGGCGACATCAAGGCGGTTCAACTCCAGCCGCCCGTTGGAATGGACAACAAAATCCGGCAACGCCGCCGCCTCCTGACGGTGATACGCCCACCAGCCGCCCCCGGCAGCCGCCGCAAGCAACACAAGCAATAAAACCTTTCTCATAAACCTCTCCAGTGATTCAAAAAAATGCGGTGCGATGCCACACCGGACTGCCCCCTCCCCCTGTGGGGGCGGGCGGGGTGATATTTCAGGCATCACGCCTTGCACTCCGCATCCGCCACAAACAACACCTCCAGCGCCCAGTCAATGCGCTGCAACAGCGCCGCATCATCCGTCACCTGCGACGAAAACCCCGCCGCGAGAAAATCCGGCAACATCCCTGCCGCCTGCAACTGCGAACCGACCAGGAGCGGCGCCAGCACCGAGCCCATCAAAAACGACGAACGCTGCAACGGCGCGGCAGGCACCAGCAGTCCCTGCCGTTCGGCGCGGTCGAGCAAATCCAGCATCAGCGCGATATGGCGCATCCCGGCATAATCGCTGACAAACTCGCGCACCGCCGGCTCGGCCGCCGCATCGGCAAACACGCGCACAATCCAGTCCAGATGCGCGCGCGCAAAAAAAGCGAGAAAACGCATGGCATCGCGCAAATTCTCGCGCACGCCGCGACCGGGGCGCACCTGCAACTGCAACTCGGCAAAAGCGGCGTCGTACTTGCGCTGCAACACTTCCGCGACAAACGCCTCCTTGCTCGCAAACAAATGATGAAACATCCCCGGACTCAGCCCCGCTTCGGCGGCGAGCAAGCGCACCGACAGACGCTGATAACCGTGGGAAGGATAAAGCCGCATCCCGGCAGCGAGAAAAACCTCGCGCGCCGAATCGGGCGGCGATTCAGAAAGGGCAGCAACAGACATCGGGATACCGTTCAGCTGATTGGACAAGTGTCCAAAGTATAAAACAGCCGCTGGACGGGTGTCCAGCTTTGGAACCGTCCAACCAAAAAACATAGCAATAGTCATATTGGTCGACCAATCATTGCATTCATCCCCTGATCGGTGGCAATATGTCGCCGCTACGGTCGCCACCACGTTTGGCGTGCGCTATTTTTGGTTTAACACTTCCGCCCACTGCGGCGAACCATCAGGAGTAATCACACATGAAAACCACTTTTCGCTGGTATGGCGAAGGCAATGACACCGTCACCCTCGAACAAATCCGCCAGATTCCGAGCATGAGCGGCGTCGTTTGGGCGCTGCACGATCTTGCCGCGGGCGAGGTGTGGCCGGAGGCGCGCATCGCTGCGGTCAAGGCGCAGGCAGCGCAGTACGACCTCAATATTGACGTGGTGGAGAGCGTCAATGTGCATGAGGCGATCAAGCTCGGCACGCCGGAGCGCGAGCAATATATTGAGAACTATAAGGAAAGTCTGCGCAATCTGGGCAAGCACGGGGTGAAGGTCGTCTGCTACAACTTCATGCCGGTATTTGACTGGATGCGCACCGACCTGTTCCACCCGCTGGCCGATGGTGCGACCGCGCTGTTTTACGACGCCTCGGCGATGGAAGGCTTGGACCCCAAAGCCTTGGTGAAAAGCGTGGAAGAAGGCTCGAACGGTTTGACGCTTCCCGGTTGGGAGCCGAAGCGTCTCGCCCATCTGGACAAATTGTTCGACGCTTACAAGACGGTGAGCGAGGACGATTTGCGCCGCAATCTCAAATACTTCCTTGAAGCCATCATTCCTACAGCCGAGCAGGCGGGCATCAAGATGGCCATTCACCCGGACGATCCGCCGTTTTCCATTTTCGGCTTGCCGCGCATCGTCAAAAACTACGCCGACCTCAAGGCGATTCTGGAGATGGTCGAGAGCCCCAGCAACGGCCTGACGCTGTGCAGCGGAGCGCTTGGCCCGAACCCGGACAACGACATCGTGCAGATGATTCATGACTTCCACGACCGCATCCCCTTCGCTCATATCCGCAACATCAAGCGCTTCCCCAACGGGGATTTTATCGAAACCTCGCACATGAGCAGCGACGGCTCGCTGGATATTGCCGCCATCGTCCGCGCTTATCACGACGTCGGCTTCACCGGTTACTACCGCCCCGACCACGGCCGCCACATCTGGGGCGAACAATGCCGCCCCGGCTATGGGCTTTATGATCGCGCGCTGGGCATTATGTACATTCAGGGCGTGTGGGATATGTGCGGGAAAGCGGCGCGGGGGCAGGCATGAAACTCACCCTGAACGCCCTGCAAGACAAAGCCTGGTGGCAGGAGCGCGGTTACCAGCTGCCGCTCTATGACATCCCGCGCGTGCGCGCCGCGACCTTCAGCGCGCCACGCTGGCTGCACCTCGGCGCGGGCAACATCTTCCGCGCCTTTCTCGCCCACGCGCAGCAGCGCCTGCTCAACCAGCGCGACGCCGAAAGCGGCATCATCGTCGCCGAGGGCTTCGACCCGGAAATCATCGAAAAAGCCTACCGCCCCTGCGACAACCTGAGCATCTTCGTCCGCCTCAAAGGCGACCGCACGCTGGACAAAATCGTCCTCGCCAGCGTCGTCGAATCGCTGACCATGCGCGATGACTTCGAGCGCCTGCGCGACATCGCCGCCGCCCCCAGCCTGCAAATGATCAGCCTGACCATCACCGAAAAAGGCTACGTCATCAAGGACCGCGACGGCGCCTATTACCCCGCCGTCGCCGCCGACTTCAAAGACGGCACCGCCCGCCCGCAAAGTTATATCGGCAACATCGTTGCCCTGCTGCACGCGCGCTGGCAGGCAGGCGGCGCGCCGCTCGCGCTGGTCAGCATGGACAACATGTCGCATAACGGCGAAAAACTGCGCGCCGTCATCATGGAATTCGCCAGCGCCTGGCAAAGCGCTGGCCACGTCGCGCCCGAATTCGTCGCCTGGCTGGAGAGCACCAAAGTCGCCTTCCCGTGGACGATGATTGACAAAATCACGCCACGCCCCGACCCCGGCGTCGCCGAGCGCCTGCGCGCCGATGGCCTCGACAACATCGACGCGGTGATTACCAGCAAAAACACCTACGTCGCGCCCTACGTCAACGCCGAAGAGCTCGAATACCTCGTCATCGAAGACACCTTCCCTAACGGCCGCCCGCCGCTGGAAGGCGCAGGCGTCCTCTTTGCCGACCGCGACACGGTGAACAAAGTGGAGACGATGAAAGTCACCACCTGCCTGAACCCCATCCACACCGCGCTCGCCATTTACGGCTGCCTCCTCGGCTACACCAGCATCCACGCCGAAATGCAGGACGCCGAACTGCTGGCGCTCGCGCGTGCCGTCGGCTATCGCGAAGGGCTGCCGGTCGTCGTCAACCCCGGCATTCTTGACCCGCAAACCTTCATCGACGAAGTGGTGAACGTGCGCCTGCCCAACCCCTACATTCCGGACACCCCGCAGCGCATCGCCACCGACACCTCACAAAAACTCGCCATCCGCTTCGGCCAAACCATCAAGGCACACGGCGCGAACGCGGGCGCGCTCACCGCCATCCCGCTGGTGCTGGCGGGCTGGTGCCGTTACCTGCTCGGCGTCGATGACAACGGCAACGCCTTTACCTGTAGCCCCGACCCGCTGCTCGAAAGCGCACAGGCGAAACTGGCAGGCGTGCGCCTCGGCAGCGATAACCTCGGCAACGTGCGCGAACTCCTCGCCGACACCGGCATCTTCGGCGTGGACCTGTACGCCGTCGGCCTCGGCGAAAAAGTAGAAGGCTATCTGCGCGAAATGCTTGCGGGCAACGGCGCGGTGCGGGCAACCTTGCACAAACATCTCATCGCGTAGGGCTTCCCCCGCCGCCGAACTGCCGGGAATACGGCAACCATCACGCGAAAACTGCACCGTTCTGCCCCCTCCCTCGCAGGGCGAAGCCCGCAGCGGGGGAGGGGTGGGGAGGGGGTGACTGACATCTATTTTGCATTTGCTGTCCGTTTCAAAATATCCAATCTTTGAATAAACGCTTTGGCATTACCCATCATAAAAGCAGAATAAATTTGCCTGAACGATGCTGATAAAACGCACCGGTTATGACCCAAGCTGATTTACCCCCACCCCATCCCTCCCCCGCTGCGGACGCTAAC
>NZ_CALJAH010000463.1 GCF_938028185.1 uncultured Cardiobacterium sp.
TGGGCGTTATCGGCATCGTCGTCATCGGGCCGCAGCGCCTGCCCGAAGTCGTGCGCACCGCGGTCATCACCGTGCGCAAAATCCGCCGCGCCTTCAGCGACGTGCGTGCCGATATCGAACGCGAACTCGACCTCGACGACATGCGCAAAATCCTGCACGACGCGGACATGAAAGCGCACATCAACAAACTGAACCAGGACATCATGAACCTGGACAAAGATGCCCGCGAGCTCGGCGACAACATCAAAACCGACCTCGAACACGCCTACGACGGCTACACCCCGGAAGACGGCGAAGCCGAAGCCGACACCGGCGTTGAACCCCCGCGCGACAGCGAAGCCACCACCCCGGCAGACGAAAAACTGACGCTGACAAAACCGCCCGCCAGCGATAACAGCAAAGACTGAATCCCACCGTTCCCCCCGTAGCGTAGCGCAAAAAACATCAACCCATTCGACAACCGTTGCTGCGAGCAGTCAATACACTCCTTCCCCTGTGGGAGAGAAGTGGGGTTACTGGCGGCGCGCGCGGTGTTTTGGCAAACCCACGGAAAACGTAGGGTGGGTCTTGACCCACCGCAACAAACAACCGTCCTGTTTTTAACGGAAGAACAAGCCGCCGATATGCCCCTTCCCCTGTGGAGGAGCAAACGCAGGTCGGTCTCATGGCCGACTTCAAAAAGATGTCGGGCATAATGCCCAACCTACACGGCTGAACTGCCCCTCCCCCGGTGGGGACTGGAACAGCTTGCGCAGCGACAAGTTTTTAACGGTGGGGCAAGCCCCACCCTACCGCTGCGCGAATACTCACAGCAAACGCAGGTCGGCCATTCATGCCCGACCTGCACAGCGCTCCATCTACGCCAACAAAGCGCCGTACAAAAATTTGTGAGGATTGCCATACATACACCGTCCCCGCTATCGTGGATGAATGAACTTTCCAAAAACGGTTGCCAACCAAACACCATCACCTCGCCAGCATATAAAAAACCGTCAAAATACCGTAAAATACGCGCGTATCGCAGCCTGCGGAACCACAAAAAATACTCATGAAAAACCCTAACAAAAACAATGCCCGAAGGCTCAACTTTTCCCCGCTGGCAAAAGTTGGAAACGCCCTTCGCAATTGCTTGAAAATAAGGAGGAAAAATACACCCCGCTATTAAAAACTTGTCCCTGCTTCAAAGGGATTGCGACGAAGGGAAGTAAAGAGACATGATGAGCTCCTTGATTAAAAACTTGTCCCTGCTTCAAAGGGATTGCGACGATTTGCGCGCAGTACGCAGCAATGCCTCACTTGATTAAAAACTTGTCCCTGCTTCAAAGGGATTGCGACAAGGGCTTCAGCCGACTTACGTGCAGTGCGCAACATTAAAAACTTGTCCCTGCTTCAAAGGGATTGCGACTCACCAGCTAGACCAGTAAAAGATTCCTGATCAATTAAAAACTTGTCCCTGCTTCAAAGGGATTGCGACTTGATGTTGGGTGTTCATGTGAATCTCCAAATAATTAAAAACTTGTCTCTGCTGCAAAGGGATTGCGATCCGGCGAGATGCTGCGCAAGTTGCGCGTGTTCGGATTAAAAACTTGTCCCTGCTTCAAAGGGATTGCGACTATCGAGGACCTCTTGTTGATCCTCTAATTGAATTAAAAACTTGTCCCTGCTGCAAAGGGATTTCCATTAAAAACGCCGACGGTTGTCGGCGTTTTTTCTGTAATAACTGCTATCGCGGAATCTGCAAACATGGAAACGGCAATCGCGGGGCGGGCTACCCATATGGCGATACTCGCAAAGCCCTGTACGGGGTTGCAAAATCTGGCAAGGCGGCCCGCATTGTCTGCGTTTCTCGCTGCACGAGCGGTTCCCGTTGCGCCTTGCATCCCGCGCCACCCGCCTCAACCTGGAATTTTGCAATGAACCAGCACCTCAACTACATCACCCTCGGCGTTGCCGACCTCGCCGCCTCGCGCCGCTTTTACCGTGAAATATTCGGCTGGCAGGAGCGCGGCGACAGCAACGAACACATCGCCTTCTTTCAGGCGGGCAGCGCGCTGATACTGGCGCTGTTTCCACGTGAAGCGCTGGCGGCCGATGCGAATGTCGCCGCTGACGGCAGCGGCTTTCCGCGCTTTACCCTCGCGCACAACGTCGCCTCACGGGAAGCAGTGGACGCGCTCTTTGCCGCCTTCGCCGCGCAAGATGTCGCTATCGTCAAACCGCCGCAGGCAGTATTTTGGGGCGGCTACAGCGGCTATATCAGCGACCCGGATGGCTTCCTTTGGGAAATCGCCCACAATCCTTACCTGGAAAAACTGCGCTGATGCACCCGGCAAAAGTGCGACGTGAAGCGGTGCGCGAACTCACCGACTTGCCCAACGTTGGCAAAGCAACCGCCGCCGATTTGCACCGCCTCGGTATCCATACGCCGCAAGATTTGCTCGGCTGCGACGCCTATGCGCTTTATCGCGAGCTCTGCCGCCTTGATGGCGTGCGCCACGACCCCTGCGTGCTGGACGTGCTGCTGTCGCTCGTGGATTTTATCCAGGGCGGCGCGGCGCAGCCGTGGTGGGCATTTACCGCCGAACGCAAAGCACGCTGGCCGGGGTTGTGAGCGGGCAAAATAACGCATACCCTGTTCGCCCCCGTTTTACCATTTACACACCGCTCCCACTATCGTGTATGTATAGCCACCCACCGAAAGCCTCATACTGTGTTGCGTCGCCTGATCGGGCACCCTAAAAAAATAGCGATGCCATTTTTTTAGGGAAACCCACGCCGTACAAGGGCGTACTGTCTTCGGCGACGCGTCTTGTCCGAAACTTTCGGCGGATGGCTCTAGTGGGTGTTTGCAATGCGTTTTGAGAGCCGTCGCTACGCGGGTCGTAGCAATCTTCCGCCCTCACCCCACCCCCTCTCCCAAAGGGACTGGAACAGCTCGCACAGCGAGAGAGGGGCTTATCCGCCGAATTGTAAGCAACCCCGCAGGGCGGGTCTTGACCCACCCGGACGGTTTGAATGGTGGGGCAACCCCACCCTACGACCGTTAAAATAACGGGATGCGCCCCGCGTAGCGCACAAATCATTTACATACACCTTACCCGCTATTGTGTATGTAAATGCCCCCTGAAACCCATCCATCCTGCAATCACCATGACCGACACCCCCAACACCCCGGAAAACGACGACCCGGAAATGCCCATCGTTGAGCACCTCATCGAGCTGCGCACCCGCCTGTTGCGCATCATCTACGCCCTCGGCGGCGTTTTCCTGCTGCTGCTGCCGTTCCGCAACCGCGTCTATGAGACTTTCGCCCTGCCGGTTTTGAACAATATGCTGCCCGGCCAGACCATGCTCGCCTACGACGGTATCGACATTTTCCTCACCCCGATCAAAGTCTGCCTCTTTCTCGCCTGCCTCTTTACCATCCCGTGGATTCTCTACCAGGTGTGGGCATTCGTCGCGCCGGGGATGTACCGCCACGAAAAGCGGCTGGTGCGCCCCATCCTCATCTCCTCCACCGTCCTCTTTTACACCGGCGTGCTGTTCGCCTATTTCATCATCCTGCCGATATTGTTCAGCTTTTTGGCGGGCATCGAGCTCAAGGGGGTGGAATACAAGCCGGACATCACCCAGTACATGAACCTCAGCCTGACGATGTTTATCGCCTTTGGCGCGGCGTTTGAAGTGCCGGTGGCGACGGTCATCTTCATCATGCTCGGTCTCGTCCGCCCGGAAACGCTTGCGCAAAAGCGCCCGTACATCATCCTCGCCGCCTTCACCATCGGGATGCTGCTGACCCCGCCGGATGCGATTTCGCAAACGCTGCTGGCGGTGCCGATGCTCATCCTCTTTGAAGCGGGGCTGTACATCGGCAAACGCCTGCTCGCCAAACGCGAGGCGGAAGCGGGCAATGGCGACGCGGCGCCGTAGGGGCTGTTTACATTTCGTTTTGGATGCGGTCGCTACGCGATTTTTCACACCCCCTCCCCGACCCTCCCCCGCTTCGCAGGGGCGGGGGGTTCAAATTGCAAA
>NZ_CALJAH010000464.1 GCF_938028185.1 uncultured Cardiobacterium sp.
ACCCCAGCCCTCCCCCACGGGGGGAGGGGGGCATACCGGCGGATCTCCGGCATCAACGCTCTACGCAAGTATGCTGAAAGCGCGTTTTTCAGATTTTGTACAGATTCCCGGTTCAGCGATGTGCTGGCGTGGATGCGCTGCCTTGTGCGTTCTTCGCGTGAAAGGCGTGTAGCTGGTCGCGGTCGGGCATACTGTTTATCGCGCCGCGTTGCAAGGTGGTAATCGCGCCGACGGCGGCGGCGTGATGCAGCAGGGCGGCGATGTGTTCGTCGGTAAGCGCCTGGTGCAGGTTGAGATTGAGGCGGCTCATTTCGGCGAGCAGGCCGCCGATGAAGGCGTCGCCCGCGCCGGTGGCGTCCACCGCTTGCACACGGTAGGCATTGACCGCGCCGCGTTGGCCGCCCGCGTCGTACCAGGCAGCACCATCGGCGCCGCAGGTGTAGATGACGTGCTTGACCGCGCCACGGTGCAACTGCCCGATGCCGCGCGCCGGGTCGCGTTCGCCGGTGACAAATTCCAGTTCATCGTCGGAAATCTTGATGATGTCCGCCAGCGGCAGATATTCCTGCACGGCGGCGTAGAGATCGGCGGGATTGGGCCACAGCGGCAGACGCAGGTTGATGTCAAAGCTAATCAGCGCGCCCGCTGCGCGGAAGTGTTCGATGGCGACGCGGTGCGCCTCGCGCATCGGACCGGGGGTAAGCGAGACCGAGCAGTAGTGGAGGATGTCGCCCGGCTGCGGCGTGATGGCGGCGAGGTTTTCCGGCTGGTAGAGCATATCGGCGGACGGGTCGCGGTAGAAGGCGAACTCGCGCTCGCCGTTGTCATGCAGGGTGACGAAGGCGAGTGCGGTTTTCGCCGCGCGGCTGCGTTTCAGGTAACGGGTATCGACGCCCGCCGCCTGCGCGGTGGCAGCGATTTGCGCGCCGAAGGCGTCATCGCCGACCTGGCTCAGAATGTAACTTTTGCCGCCCAAGCGGGCGTAAGCGGCGGCGACGTTGAGCGGCGCGCCGCCGACTGCCCGGGTGTAGCGGATGTCGGCATCAGGCTTGCCGGGGCGGCTGGGGACGAAGTCAATCAGGGCTTCGCCAATGGCGTAGAGGGCCATGTGGGTCTCCTTTGGTTGGGTGGACGGGTGCGAGGGGTGTGTTATGTATTGTGGGTAATTTCACAGGCCATGTGGATTTTATAGCCATCCACCGAAAGCCTCATACTGT
>NZ_CALJAH010000465.1 GCF_938028185.1 uncultured Cardiobacterium sp.
GTTGCGCCGCCTCGCCGTACAAAGGCGTACTGTCTTCGGCGGCGCGCCTTGTACAGAACTTTGTGAGTATCGCTATATTCCGTGTGGATTTATGAATATCATAGCGGAAAAAACCCCACGGCTGCGGGGTTTTTTGAGCATTGGCGGGCAGCGGTCGCGTTCGTCAGCTCCGCCCTACCCCACCTGCACCGAGGTCATCGAGAGCGAACCGCCGACGATTTCGTCGTTGAAAATCCGCAGCGGTTCGCCGGGGTCGCGCTGCGCGAGGACGTACAGCAGCGGCAGGAAATGCTCAAACGGCGCGGGAACGGCAGCGCGGTCGGGGTCGAGCGCGAGGTGATTGAGCAGGGTGTCGCGGTCGCCCGCTGCCATCGCGCGGTTGATGCGCTGGCGGAAGGCGTCCGCCCAGTCGTAGGCAAAGGCCTCGTCGGCGCGGGCGAAATCGAGCGCGCGCAGGTTGTGGACGATGTTGCCGCTGCCCATAATCAGCACGCCTTCGTCGCGCAGCGGTCGCAGTTTCGCCGCGAGCGCCCAGTGCCAGGCGGCCGGTTGCAGCAGGTTCAGGCTCAGTTGCACCACCGGCACGTCGGCGGCGGGGTAGAAATGGCGCAACACCGCCCAGGCACCGTGGTCGAGGCCACGGCTGGCATCGGGCTGGATGCCGTCCGCCGCCAGCAGTTCGCAGACGCGCGCGGCGAGTGCGGGCGCGCCCGGCGCCGGGTATTGCGCCTGATAGAGCGCGTCGGGGAAACCACTGAAATCGTAAAGGATGGGGTTGTGCGCGCCGCTCATCACGCGCAGCTCGCGCCCGAACCAGTGCGCCGATACCATCAGGATGACCTCCGGTTTGGCGATGGCGGCGGCGGTGGCGAGAAAGCCCCGGTTGAAGCGGCTGCTGTCGTCGATGGCATTCATCGGGCTGCCGTGGCCGAGGAAAATGGCGGGAAGGGTGGACATAAAGCGCTCCGGTAGAAAAGCGGCGCATTGTAGGGCGGGCGCTGCGGTGCGCCCAGCGTCGCCCGCTTCATCTGTACATTAGCGCGGCTTAACGCGGACGACCATCACCGCGCTCAGGACGACCGCCCCGGCAATCAGCCACGCCATCGGCCGTGGCGTGCCGTCGGCAAAGGCGGCGAGCAGCAGCGAAGAAATAATGCCGCTGCCATATTGCAGCGCGCCAAGCAGCGCCGCTGCCGCCCCGCCGACAGATTTATCAACGCTGGCGAGTGCTGCCGCATTGGCGCAGGCGGCGATGATGCCATTCATGCTGAACACGGCGAACATCGGCAGGGCGATGCCCCAAATGCCGCCGACCCCGGCCAGCACCAGCGCGACCAGCACCAGCGCGGACACGGCGGCAAACCGCGTCGCCGCGCGCAGCAGGCGGTCAATGGCGAAATGGCGCAGCAGCCTGCGGTTCGCCGCGCTCAGGGCGAAGACGCCGAAAATATTCACGCCAAACCAGAAGCCGTAGTACGCCTCGTCAATGCCGAAATAATCAATATAAACAAAGGGCGAACCGGCAATGAAGGCGTAGGCGGCGACATAAAAAAACGTCACGCAGAAGGTATAACGCATAAAGACGCGGTGAGCGAGCAACTCGCGATAGCGGGCGAACGCCGACCAGAGCGAGCCCGCCGCCCGGCGGCGCGGCGGCAACGTCTCCGGCAGGCGCAACACCGCCACAAACATCAACACGCCAATCGCGGCGAGCAGCCAAAAATGCGCGTGCCAACTGGCGACCTTCAGCAGCAGCCCGCCGACGAGCGGCCCCACCAGCGGCGCCACCACCATAATCATCGCCAGCGAGGACAGCACCTGCGCCGCGCGCGTCGTGCCGAACAAATCCCGCACCATCGCCCGCGACAACATCGGCCCGACACACGCCCCCAGCGCCTGAAACACGCGCCAGAACACTACCGCGGGCAGCGACTGCGCCAGCGCACAACCGACCGAGCCTGCCACAAACAGCAGCATACCCAGAAACAGCGGCAACCTGCGCCCGATGCGGTCGCTCACCGGCCCCCAGACGAGCTGCGCGATGGCAAAACC
>NZ_CALJAH010000466.1 GCF_938028185.1 uncultured Cardiobacterium sp.
GAGAGAGGGCTGGGGTGAGGGCAGCAAATAATTGAAAAAGCAGAATTTCGGTTTGTCGATAATATCGCTACCCCCACCCCGGCCCTCCCCCGCTGCGGGCTTCGCCCTGCGAGGGAGGGGGAATTTCGCTTTTACCCGCAGACTCTAAACAGGTTCTTATTGTCCCGTGCTGATTTTCAGGTTGTATTTGGCGGTTTCGTTGCGCTTGGCGGCGGCGTCAAGCAGGTAAACGCGCACGCGGTATTCGCCGCTGTGTTTGGCGACGCCGGTGTACTGGTTGCCGCCCACGGTGCCGTTATGCACGGCTTCTTCGCCTTTCGGCGGCAGCAGGTTGAAGTGGGTGTTTTTG
The DNA here is from genome assembly GCF_938028185.1 of uncultured Cardiobacterium sp. Taxonomy (GTDB): domain Bacteria; phylum Pseudomonadota; class Gammaproteobacteria; order Cardiobacteriales; family Cardiobacteriaceae; genus Cardiobacterium. The sequence continues at coordinate 350 of NZ_CALJAH010000466.1, forward strand.
TTGGCGCTGCTGAGCAGGACATTGATCGCCTGTCCCTGTTTGATGTTCACCGGGTATTCGCGGGTTTCGCTGCCGCTGATATGGCCGTCAATGTTGCGGTTGTCCGCCGGTGGCGGGACTACGGTGGCGGCTTTGGGCGCGGCCTTGCCGGTGGTGATGGTGAGGCTGTATGGCGCGGTTTCACCGCGTTTGGCCGCCGATTGCAGCATATAGACCTGGACGCGGTATTTGCCACCCTGCTTGGTGGTGCCTTTGTATTCAGCGCCGTCGAGCGCGCTGTTGTGCAGCACTTCGTCGCCTTCGGGCGGCATCAGCAGGTAGTGGGTGCTGGTGTGCGGCGTGGCGAGTTTGACGGCAAGTGTTTGCCCTTCTTGCAGGTTGATCGGGTAGTCGGCGGTTTGTTCGCCGCTGATGCGGCCTTCGATGTGCTGTACGTCGTCGGTGTTGTTTTGCGCGGCGGCCGCGGCGGGTTTTTTGGCGACGGCTTTTTTGCGCACGGTTTTTTTCGCGCCTTTGGCACGGTTGATGGTGGCCTTGCCGCTGCTGATGGTGGCTTGCGCGAGGGCGGGTTCGGTGAGGGTGAAGGCCGCGAGGCAGGCGAGGGCAATGAGGGTTTTGTTCATCGGGATGCTCCTTGTTTATTGACTGGGGACGGGAGTGATTGTAACGGGGTTGCGCGGCGGCGGGCTGTCAATTTGGTCAGGCGCCGTCAGCTGCGCTGTCGCAATCTGCCAGAATTGCGGGTCGGCGAGGAGGTTGCCGTGTGCGGCGTCGGTCTCAAAGGCGGCATCGCCGGGTTTGAGTTGTGCGGCGAGGCGGCGGCTGTGTACGGGCGGGATGAGGGTGTCCTGGCGGCCGTGAATCAGGGTGATTTGGCTGTGGGCGTCGGCGAGGTATGCGGCGGTGGGGAGGTGGTATTTGAGCAGGAAGTGCGGCACGAAGGGGACTTTTTCCTGCTGGAGCTGGTCGAGGCGTTCGTAGGGGGCAGCGAGCAGCAGGGTGTCGGCGCGGTATTTTTGCGCGGCGCGCGCCGCTAGTCCGCTGCCGAGCGAGTAGCCGACGACGGCAAAGCGACCATCGCCCTGTTGTTGGACGTATGCCGCCATGCGGTCGGCATCGGCGTTGAGCTGCGCTTCACTTTCGATGCGCCCGTCGCTTTTGCCGTAGCCGCGGTAGTCGAAGGCGTAGCTGTCGTAACCAAGCGCGGCGAAGCGGGCGGCGACCCCGCCCCAGTCGTCCAGCGAGCCGGTGTTGCCGTGGTAAAAGAGGAGGCGACCTTTGACGGGCGGCGTGGCGGGGAAATAGAGGCCGTGCAGGGTGGCGCCGTCGGCGGGCAGGCGGATTTCGGCAAACGGCGCGGCGAAGTGGAAGCTGTGATTTGGCGCAAGCGGGGCAGGGTGGAACAGCAGCCGCTCTTGCAGGCAATAGAGCGCAGTTAGCGTCAGCAGGTAGAGGGCGGCGATGAACTCAATGATGCGGAGGAGGATTTTTTTGGCGGTCATTTGGGGGGCTGGCTGGAAGACTGTTTGTTTGACACTTGGCGATGATACGCCGATTCAAATTCGGCGACCTAACCCGCGCCGCGTGCCGTCCGTGGTACATCCACCACCAGGCGGTCATGTGCGAGTTCGGTCGCGGGGAAAATCTTGCGGGCGCGGGCGAGCAACGCCGCCGTTTCCGCCGCATCGTAGCGGGCGCTGATGTGGGTCAGGTAGAGCCGTTTCGCCCCGGCATCGCGGGCGAGGCGGGCGGCTTCGTCGGCGGTGCTGTGTCCGTGGCGTGCGGCGAGCGCTTCCTCGCCCCCGGCAAACGTCGCCTCATGCACGATGAGGTCGGCATCGCGGCAAAAATCGGCGTGCGCGTCATCGTGGCAGGTATCGCCAAAAATCACCACACGGCGTTCGGCGCGGGCGGGCGCGCAGTAATCGGCGCCGTGCAGCACGCGACCATCGCCGAGGGTGATGGTCTCGCCGTTTTTCAGCCGCGCATACAGCGGCCCGGCGGGGACGCCCTCGGCGCGCAGGCGGGCGACATCAAGCGCGCCGGGCTGCACCGCCTCGCGAATCACATAGGCGAAACTCGCCACGCCGTGCATGAGCGGACGTGCGCTGACGCCGTAAAGCTCGTCTTCATGCACCGTGCCGGCTTCGGCAAACTCATGAATGTGCAACGGATAAGGCAGGAAACTGGCGGAAACCGCCAGCGCCGTTTCCAGAAAACGGCGGATGCCTGCCGGGCCGTAGAGATCAATCGGCGTGTCATTGCCCATCATCCCCCGGCTGGAAAGCAGGCCGGGCAGGCCAAAAATATGATCGCCGTGCAGGTGGGTGATAAAAATGCGGCGAATACGGCCGGGGCGAACGGTGGTATGCAAAATAGTGTGCTGCGTCGCCTCGCCGCAATCAAAAAGCCAGGTTTGCGCTGCCGGGCTGTCGAGATTAAGCGCCAGCGCGGAAACATTGCGTGATTTGCTGGGCATTCCGGCGCCCGTACCGAGGAATTGGAGTTGCATGAATGATTCCCTGCAAAATAGAAAACGTCATTGTAACCCGGTGATGATTTTCTTAAAAACCGATACGCCGTTTTTGCAGATGCGGTGCCTTTAACTGACATTCCTCCATTAACGTCTGCAACCATTCCGCTGCATTCACAAATGGCGCAAAACGGTGGCGGCGGGCAATGGCGGCGAAATCGCCGGGCGCAAGCGAAGTTAATTGTTGCAAACGCGTCTGTTGTGCCGCATCCAGGGGCGGCAAATGCAATAGCGATAAATGCTCAGCGGCGAGTGCGGCGGCTTGCCCAGCGGTGAGCCAGTCAAATTTCAGCTTCAAATCAAAACGGCGTAGAACGGCGGGATCGAGCTCATCCATTAAATTGGTGGTAATTACCAGCAGGCCGTCGAATTGCTCTATTTGCGTCAGCATTTCATTGACCATACTGCGCTCCCAACTGCGTTCCGCCCCTTGCCGGGCAAAAAGAAACGAATCCGCCTCATCAATAATCAGTGCCTCGCCAAGCGTATCGGCGCGGCGAAAAGCGGCGGCAATATTTTCCTCCGTGCCGCCCACATACTTGTCCAACAAATCCGAACCCTTGCACAGCGATACCGGTAATCCCGCCTGCTCGGCAATCCATTGCGCCCAGGCAGATTTACCCGTCCCCGGCGCGCCATAACAACAAATACGCCCCTGCGGACGGGCAATCAATCCTGCGCTGATAGCCGCCAAATCGCTGTCGCAATTTACCCATTGCAAAGAATAGGCCGCCTTTGCCGCAGGCAATTTGCCAATCGTTTTATGCCGCTGCGCCTGCAAGGTTTGGTTGAAGATATGCAGCGCCTGCCCGCCAAAATCCGAATTGTCACCGCAGACAATACTGGCGACTTTCAGCCCGCGTTCAATCACAGCGGGCAATAATTGCGGCTGCCGCGAAAAATGCTGGATATAATCCGCTGACAGTCGCCCCGCACTTGCCGTTTCCAATAAACGTGCTTTCTTCTCCCGTGGCAAATCCGGCATTTCAATCACCAGATCAAAACGGCGAATCGCCGCCCGATCCATGCAGGAAACATCATTGCTGATCCAGATGGTAGGGACGGGGTTGTTGCTCAGAAAATCATTGATCCAGGCTTTGTGCGAACCGGCGACAGAACGCTGAAATGCGCTACTGGAAAAAACGTCTTCAACCTCATCAAAAATCAGCAAAGAACGCTGCGCTGCCAATAATGTTTGCGCAACACGAAATTTCACCAGTCGTGCTTTGCCATCAATGCAGTCGCCATCTTCATCCTGGCTAAGTATGGCGTAGGGATGAACGGCGGCTTTTTCGGCAAGCAAAGCGGCAAATTCGCTTTTGCCTGTACCGGGTTTGCCGTAAAGCAGAATATTGGCGCCGGGTTGCCCGCTATCGCGCATATGCTGCAAATAACGCAGGGCGCTGTCACGCAGGAAGGTGATGTGTGAGAAATCATCCCATTGCAGCGAGGGCGGCGTACTGCTATTGGCGCAAGTGTTTAGCCAGCTTTGCTCGGTTAAAGGCTCGTGCATGAATTGCTCAAATTCCAGCGCATCGCCCCATTCGAGGTAATTCCTTATATTGAAACAACCGCGACTCCTCTCTTCAATAAGTTCATATTTATACAATTTTGCCTTGTTCTTTAAGGCGTGAAAAACATTCTTGGGTGGCAAGTCGAGAATGTCCGCCATAAAATGATAGCAGCGATGAAAATCACGCATATTGTAATTGTTACAAAGCTCACGCAATGCCTTTTCATCATGCAAATAAACAGCGAGACGGAACAGGGCAATTTCGGTTTCGTTAAAGCTGAGCCGTGCCGCGATAAAGGCAATATTTTTCTCGGCCTGGGTGAAAAAAGAGGTTTCATCTTCCTCTTTATGCCGGATTTCTTGCCAGCGCGCCTCCAGCAGGGTACGAACGATTTGCTGCATATCGGGTTCACCCTGTAGTTCTTCGGGCAGCCCCAGCGGCAGGGCGACATCTTCATCCCAGTAATTTGGCCTAAAAGTGCTTTTCAGACCGTCGTGTCGCAGAATCATGCGGATAATCAGTTTTTCCGCGTACAGGCTCAGGGTAGAAGGCTCAAGACGCCAGTTGGTTTCGGTTGTCGTTGTGGTATCAGTTTGCATAATGTTCTCCTTGAAAGGGTGATGAACGGTAAGGTTCGGGGTGCATTATGCAGGGGGTAACGTCAGTTTGTGTCGCATGAAAAAAGCCGCCTGATGAAAGGCGGCTGTCGGGGTTTAGGCTAAAAGGTTGGGTATCTTTCAAGGGCTGTTTGCCATATGAGAATTCCTTACCCGTAGCAGGGTGAACTCACGATGTACACGGTGCCTTGCAAACTCATATTTACATACACATGGAGCGCTCATGTGTATGTAAATGGTATGGTGCGTTGCTGCGGTTTGGGTTGTAAGCAGCGCCTTGCTGCGGCTCATTTAGGTGCGCTTTCGGCGTTTTCCAAATGCTGATATAGCGCATCGACTTCCTTAACGATTTTTTCCGCAATTTTGTCATTTTGAATCATTAACCAAATGTCTGCATCATTTTGCCAGTCACAGCCATCATCAGATTGTTCGCCTTTATGCTGAAACCAATACCATACTGGCCAATGACCGGTATCCGGACATACCAACTGACAAGCGGTGTTAAAACTCCCATCTTCAAAGCGCTTTCTGATATTCTCGAAGTTTATATTCTCGCTTGGATTTTTTACAGGATTGGAAAAATATACGCCTAGCGCGGGCTTGTTAAATCCATAATCATAAAATTCTAATTTGACAGAATATTCTTTATTGTTGGCTTGAGTAAAATAGAAGCCTTCATACCGTCTTCCGCCCGTCAGGGATTTGTCGAATGTGGCTTCAACATTATAGGTGTTGGCTGCACGCCGTTTAAGGTCATTAAACAATTTTTCTATTAGCTGTTTTTTCTTTTCCTTCCATTGGGTAGAGATATTTATTGCCGCTTTGATATTATTTGGTTCTTCCATTATGAGATCTTGTATGGTTTGTTGTTCGTTCATGTTGTTAACCCCGTTAAATTGCTTATTGATAAAGAGTATAAGTTTTCTGACAAAGTCAGAAACGTCCGTGTTTGGAATATTTTCTACACAATACTCCAGACATTTGGCTAATTCGGTGTATTTTACATAGCTAATCTGTTTGTTTGCTTCCATTTCTTTCTTTTTCGTTTCATCCAGGCTGTCTTGGTGAGGTACTCCTTTTTCATTCAGATAGACCAGATGAAATTTCTGCAACCGTCTGGTCTCCAGTTCCATCGCATAATCAGCAAGTTGCTGTTTTTGATCAATAGCATACGGCTTGTTTTCGATACAGATGCCAAATTTTGCGGATTGCGACAGATAAATATCCATCCGTCGATAGGAGTGTATTGCCCAGGTTCTTTCTTCAAGTTTGATTTTGGTTTTAGACAAATTATCCTTGAATTCCTGCCAGCCATTATCATCGAGGTTCGGTAGGCATCTTTCTATAAAACAGCGCAGAAACAGATCTTTTTGGCCATGCTTTCCTCCGGGATTGAGCAAGTCTCCCAATATTCGGCTCAAGCCCAGCTCCGAGGTATCGACGTAATCAAAGACGCTGAAATCGGGGGCGAGTTGCGGGCTGTAGTGCGCTCTGGCTTTTGCAAGCGCTTCAAGTTCAATGGCGACTTTATGCAGCAGCTCATTTTCTGGGGGTGTTGTCATGACGTTCTCCTAAACGTTGTGGGTTGGCAGAAGCGATTATAGAACCGCTATGCGTCAGCTGGTGTCGCTGCGTTTACAGTGGGATTTTTTCAATGTCCCAAATGTCATCGCCGAAGCCGAGCAGCCATTTGTCGAGCAGGTCGCTGTCCACCAGCTCCGCCTGAATGCGGTAATGCTCCTGGTCTTCTTCGAGAATAATCTGGTTTTCCGCGAGTTTTGTTTCGGTGAGGTGGTAGCCGGCGCCGTGGCGGATGCTGAAGGTGAGGCGGATTTTGCTGCCGTCGCCGTAGCCGAAGCGGGCTTCATTGCAGTAGGCGGCGAGGTCAAACGGCGGGCGCTGGAAGGTCATGGTGCTGATGCGCGCCTGCCGGATGCGGTGCACGGCGAGGTGGCGTTTGTCTTCGTAGCCGTCGTACTGGACGACGAGGTAGAGCACGCTGCCCTGTTGTACCAGCGCCAGCGGCATGACGCGCCTGTCGTGTTCGCGGCCCGCCTGGTTGCGGTAGTAGATGTCGAGCCAGCGGTTTTGGTAGAGGGCGCGGCCAATGGTGTCCAGCACGTTTTTGTCTGTCGGCGGCGGCAATAGCGGCTGGCTGGTGGGGACGACGGCGATTTTGCCGAGCCATTCGCGTTCGGGCTTGCCTTCGGCCTCATAGACGAGTTTGCGCTCGGCCTGCGCGAAGAAGGGCTGTACGCTCGCCATGACGTTGGGCGGTAGCAGGTGTTCGAGCTGCGCCTTGGCGAGCATCAGCAGCAGCGATTCCTGTTCGTTGAGGATGGGGATTTCGAGGCCGCGCGCGTAGCTTTCCCAGCGGTAGCCATAAGGTTTGCTGCGTTCGTCGCGCTTGATGTCGAAGTGTTCGCTAAGCAAATTCATGTAGCGCTGTACGGTGCGATCGCTGAGGTTGTAGCCCGCATCAGCCAGATGGTTTTGTATGTCTTTCGTGCTGATGGCGCCGACTTTGGGCATTCGGCGCAGGATTTCCAGCAGCGCCAGCACGCTGCTCATGTCGTCATTGCGGGGTGCCATGATGTTCTCCCTGAAGTGAAAGGCGGCATTCTAGCAGCGGCGGCATGGCGCACCCGCCACTTTGCCGCTACACTGCGCGCCGTTCGTTACGGGAAGAAACCACCATGAATATCCACCTTTACACCTTGATTCCCCGCCATTTGTCGAGCGCGCTGATGTATCGCCTCGCGCGGGTCAAATCGCGCTTGGTCAAAAACACCATCATCCGCGCCTATATGAAAGCGACCGGCGCCAATACCGATTTTGCCGCCGAGAAAAATCCCTACGCCTACGCGACGCTCAATGATTTCTTCACCCGCGCGCTGGCGGACGGCGCCCGCCCGATAGATGGCGACAACGCCGCCATTGTCAGCCCGGTCGATGGCCGCTGCGCCCATTACGGCACGGTGCAGGACGGCATGACGCTGCAAGCGAAAGGCCTGCCGTACCGCCTCGCCACCCTGCTCGGTAGCGATGAATGGGCGGACGCTTTCGCCGGTGGCAGCACGGCGACGCTGTATCTTGCCCCGGACGATTACCACCGCATTCATATGCCCTGCGATGGCCGCCTGCTCGCGCTGCGCTTCTGTCCCGGCGACAAACACAGCGTGTCGCTGCCGCTGCTTGACCGCATTCCCGGTATCTTTAGCAGCAATGAGCGCGCGGTCTGCCTGTTCGAGACGCCGTTTGGCAAAATGGCGCTGGTGATGGTTGGCGCGCTCAATGTCAGCAGTATCGAAACCGTGTGGCAGGGCGAACTCATCGATCGCGGCAGCCGCAACCTTTACGACTACAGCACGGAAAACCGCGCCTTTGCCAAAGGCGCGGAAATTGGCCGCTTCAACCTCGGCTCCACCGTAATTCTCTTTTTTGAAAAAGACGTCGTCGGCTGGAAGCGTGATGTATTGGAGCGGGAAGCAAAAATCCGCATGGGCGAAGCCATCGCGGAGACGCTATGACCACGCCGCTGCTCATCTATACCGACGGCGCCTGCAAGGGCAATCCCGGCATCGGCGGCTGGGGCGTGCTGATGTGTTACGGCGACCAGCGCAAGACACTGAACGGCGCCGAGGCGATGACCACCAACAACCGCATGGAGCTGACGGCGGCGATTGCCGCGCTGCGGGCGGTCAAGCGGCCTTGCCCGATTGTGCTGACCACCGACAGCAATTACGTCAAAAACGGCATTACCCAATGGCTTTCCGGCTGGAAACGCAACGGCTGGAAAACTGCCGACAAAAAGGCGGTGAAGAACGTGGACCTGTGGCAAGAGCTGGACGCGCTGGTGGGGCAGCATCAAATTGAGTGGCAATGGATAAAAGGGCATAGCGGCCACCCCGGCAATGAAATGGCCGACCAGCTTGCCAATGAGGCAATTGCGGAATTAAGAGCGAAAGGGTAGGGGGAATGTTTTAGACCGGGCGGCTGCCCGGTCTTTTAATAAATCTCCGAATGGTTTTTTTGCGGGTATTTCGCACCAAACGCCATTTGCAAAATTGCGCTATTTTCTGAATGACAAAAATCCCGCCGCAAATGGCGGGATAAAGTTTTATGGCGTGCCGAAAAAATAATGGGCTGTCGCGCCGCCATCAATCAGAAAATCGCTGCCGCTGATATAGCCGCCATTGCCGCCCATAATAAATTCTGCCAGCGCACCGATTTCGTCCGGGGTGCCACCGCGTCCGGCGGGCAGTTCGGCGAGCATTTTGCGGTAGAAATCCTTGCGTTCGCCGTTCAGTTCGTCGTTGGCAAGCGGGGTGAAGACGATGCCGGGGCTGATGCAGTTCAGCCGCGCGCCGCGTTTGCCCCAGCGCACCGCTTCGGCGGCGACGCGCAAGGCATTGCCGCGCTTGGAGATTTGGTAGGCGCGCAGCGAGTCGGTCTCGTTTTTGACCAGCGGCAGTTCCGCCAGTTGCTCCGGCGGCAGGGTGGCGAGTGCACGCTGGTCGGCCTCGCTCAAATTGCCGAGGCGGAAGCCGGACTGCGAGGAGATGACGATGCCGTTGCCGCCCGGCGCGATGACCTCGCCAAAGGCTTCGAGCAAGAGCGCGGTACCGACCAGATCGACGGCGAAGATGGTTTGCGGCGCGGCTTGCGAGGGCGAGACTCCGGCGGCGTTGATGACGGCATGGACGTCGCCGAGCGCCTGCGCACGGGCGACCAGCGCGGCAATGGAGGCGCGTTCGGCGATATTGACCGCGGCGGTATGCGTCTGGTAGCCCACCAGGCGCAGGGTATCGGCGGCGGCGCGGGCGTTTTCTTCGCGCAGATCGGCGAGCAGGATTTGTTTGCCCATGCCGACGCGGCGGACGATGGCCTGGCCGATGGCGCCAGATCCGACGAGGACGATGACTTGTTGTTTGACGGGGTTCATGTGTTGCTCCGTATGGTGAATGAGCGGCGCATGGTACGCCGCGCGGGCGGCGGGATAAACGGCGTGCGGTTGCATGGGGTTGTGAGACAGATTCAGCAATTGCTGTGGTCTCGTTGAAAAGTCATGCTGCAAATTGCACAAGCGAAAAAAGTGAAAGCGATGGGATTTATCGGCAGCATCCTCGGCCCGAAATCTTTTGTGGAAGGCAAGGCACGGCTGGCGCAAATGCTGAAAGACAGCGGCATTCCCACCGTGGTGGTTGTGCCGACGATTGTCTATGGCAATGGCCGCAGCGATACGCTGGCGAAACTGGTACCACTCTTCAAATTTCTCGGATTGTTTATCAAAAACTTCAAGCCCGTCACCGTGGATGCGGTCGCGCGGGAAATGGTGGACAGCTTAGCAGACAAATTATGAAAATAGCCGTTGTCTCATACAATAAATACTGAACCACATTTTTATCCAATCAGGAACCATAAATGTATCCCACCAGTTATAACGCTGACGCATTCGTCGAAAAGGTCATCCAGCATCCCGAAGTGATGATACCCGTAATGGCAATCGGCATGGGCTTTGGCTTTATCGAATATATTTACTGCGCCATCATGACCCGGCGCAATGGCACTTCGCCCTTTCCGGTGCATATGCACACTTATTACCTCGCACATGATTTTCTCTTTGTACTGCTGTTCAAGCAATGGTTTTTTGAATACGATTCCGTTGTCTATCAATTCATGTGGATGGGTATGGTTGCCTTCAATCTCTTTGAAATCTACTCGCTCTACATTACCGTCAAATACGAGCGGCAAGAAGCCTTTGGCAAATATTACGACCAGCCCGTAACCGAACGGCAGGCAACGGCGTGGGTGGTCGGCATGACCCTGTTCTGCTTTGTCCTGATGTGTACCGTGCGCACATTTACCAATGACAAACTGATGCTCATCGTCTTTATCTCCACCAATGTGATGATGGCCATCAGCCCCGCACTGCTGACCATGCAAAAACGGGTGCGTTATAAACATTCATTGGGGCTGGCATTCTTTATTGTCCTTGGCACTATTGCCACCTTCCTTCCGTCCGGCTTGGGGCAATACACCACCGGCGCAGGCGATTTCTTCTCGCGCCCGCTGTTTTATCTTTTGGGTATCGCCTGCACCATAATCGCCATTTGGCATTACCGGGTATTACGCAAAATGCCCATCAGTCCCGCACCGATACGGCACGCTTAATCAATACGGGAATAAAAAAGCCGCTTGCAGTAATGCAGGCGGCTTTTTCATATTTCATACTGACCGCTCCCGTTCGCGAAACTGCTGCGGGGTTAATGCGGTCTGCTTTTTGAAGAATTTGACGAAATTGGTGGGTTCGCCAAAGCCGAGGCGATAGCCAATCTGGTTCACCGCATCATTACCGTAAGTGAGGAAGCGCTGCGCTTCCAGCAAAATCCGTTCGCCAATCAGCGTCTTGGCGGACTTTCCCAGCAGCGTGAGGCGTCGCGGCTCAGGGTTTTTTCCGTGCAGCCGAGCGTGGCCGCATAAAACGCCACGCTTTTTTCCTGCGCGAAATGCGCTTCCAGCAGTTGCTGAAATCGCACCACCCGCTGCGCCCCGCCGTCGCTCAATAAGCGTCATCCGTCCAAGCGGAGCAGCAGCGGTGGTTTCATTGCCACAACCTGACGTTGCCCATTTCATACTTGATTGCGCGCACAATGGCCTTAAACTGTCCGCCCCCATTTATTCAGGAGAACATCATGCAAAACATCTTGATTATCGTCGGCAGTCTGGCGAAACAATCCGTCAATCGCACCATCGCACAATACATTGCCGACAAATACCGCGACCAGTTCCACTTTACCTTTACCGAAATCGGCGACCTGCCGCTTTATACCCAGGACCGGGATGCCGATTCACCCGCCTCATACCAGCGCCTGCGCCAACAAATCAAGGCGGCGGACGGCATCCTGCTCATTTCCCCGGAGCATAACCGCAGCATTCCCGCCGCGATGAAAAACGCGATTGACGTCGGCTCCCGCCCGATGGGTGAAAATGCGTGGAATGGCAAGGCGATTGCCATTATTACCGTTTCCCCTTCCTTTGCCGGAGGCATGGCGGCGAATCATGCCCTGCGCACGCCGTTTACCGTATTGAATGGCGCAGTCATGCCGTCACCCGAAACCTATTTCGGCAGCATTCACCAGTCCCTGAATGAACAGGGCGAACTGGTCGGCGAACACGTCACCAATACCATTGAAAAATTCATGCAGTCCTTCAAACAATGGATGGCGCGTTTTGCCTGAATGATTCATCCCATAACAAAAGCGCGGCTATTTGTCCGCGCTTTTTTGTATCTGTGTCGAGACAAATTCGACAAAAGAGCGGATGACCGGGACACTGCCACGGTTTTTATAATAGAGCAAATGCAGCGGCACACTTTCAATCTGCCAGTCAGGCAATATGCGTTGCCACATACCATGCCGGGCCATATATTCGGGCAACAATGCGATACCTTGATGTGCCTCAACCAGTTTTTCCAGCAGATTAAAATCATTGCTCAGTAGCCGCTTTGCGCCATGCACCACCACATGGCGCTGGTTTTTGTACAAAACCCATTCGGGACCATCATATTTTTGCAGCAATTGATGCTGTTCCAAATCTTCAGGGATAACAATGGGCGGATATTCTGTCAGATAGGGCGCAGTCGCATACAAACCCAAACGCCATTCCCTGATTTTGCGCGCGACCACATCATTACTGCGCAAATCGTCCATGCGGAAAGCGACATCAATCCCGGTTTGAATCATGTTGACCGGCGCATTTTGCGTCTGCACTTCCATATTTACCGCAGGATAGCGGCGCAAATAATCGCCTAGATGCGGTGCAAGCACATCGCGCAGAATCTCGGTAGAAATGGAAATGCGCAACCGCCCGCGGTTCATCCAGCCCGCGCCGCACACCCGCAACGGCCTGTTCGGCGCATTGCAACATCGCCTCCGTCTGCTGAAAGAATTGCGTGCCCAGTTCGTTCAGCAATATGCCGCGCCGACCCCGGTCCAGCAAGGTGGTGCCGAGCGCGTTTTCCAGCCCGGTCAGGCGACGGCTCAGGCGCGATTTCGACACACCCAGCAATTCACTGGCCTTGCTCAAACTGCCCGCGCGCACGACAGCAACAAACAGGCGCATATCGTTCAAATCAATTTTTTCATTCATGACAGTCGTTCCAAATTTGCAACATGATGTTTCGCATTTGCGGGTTTTTGATTATTTCGCCATGACTATAATCCTCCCCGCTGAAAAAGCAAAACCCTTTTTGAACAACTTTGAGAAAAACAAAATGACCCAATATGAATATGGCCGCCTGCGCGTAGACAACACTGCATTGCTGATGGTTGACCACCAAACGGGAATCAGCAATGGTGTGGCGGACATGAGCCAGATGGAATTTCGCAACAATGTATTTGCATTGGCGAAAGTGGCAAAAATACACCAGTTGCCGACCCTGTTTACCACCAGTCAGGCCGATGGCCCGAACGGTCCGCTATTGCCGGGGCTGAAAGAAATACTGCCGGATGCGCCGGTTATTCATCGCCCCGGTGAAATTAACGCCTTTGACAATGCCGAATTTGCGCAAGCGGTGAAAAAAACAGGGCGCAAAAAATTATTGGTTGCAGGCGTTTCTACCGAAGTCTGCGTTGCCTTTGCCGTATTGTCTGCGCTGAAAGCAGGCTATGAAGTCTATCCCGTGATTGATGCTTCCGGCACCTGGAATCAACTGGTGCAGGAAACCGCAGTACAGCGCATGATTCAGGCAGGCGCCCAACCGATGACCTGGATTGGTGTTGCCGCCGAATTGCAGGCGGACTGGCGCAATCCGACCGGAGAACAGCTCGCCGAAATCATGGGCGCACATTCGTTCTATGGCAATGTCATCGCCAGTTACTTTACTGCCAAGGGCAATTGATACCCGGCGACAAAAACTGTCCGCAAAAATTGTGCAGGCGGCATTTATTCAGGCTACCGGCAACGGTAGCCTTTTTTATGACCGTATTATCCGCACCATAATTGCCTGTATTTGCCGCCGGAATTTCAGTAAACTGCGCCGCTTTCACCCACCTATAAGGAGTCTTTCCGATGAATGAAATCAGCCCGCAACGTCGCATTCTCGTCCAAAGTCTGGCGGCTGCCGGCATCTTGATGAGCGCATTCGGTATTAACCGCGCCGCTTCGGCCAGCGGCAATAGCAGCCTGAATTACAAGACGCTTATTCCTGCCGAAGGCTATGCCTTCAGCGATTATTCCGGCAAATTGCACAAAATCACCTTCCAGCGCCGCCCGGTCGGCGATGACGATGTCGCCATTGAAATCCGTTATTGCGGCGTCTGCCATAGCGACGTGCATACCGCGCATGGCGTTTGGGGCAAACAGCAGGCGATGCCGCAAGTGACCGGCCACGAAATTGCCGGCGTGGTTGCGACGGTCGGCAAAAACGTCAGCCGCTTCAAGGTGGGCGACCGCGTCGGCGTTGGCTGTTTTGTCGATTCCTGCGGACATTGCGCCGAATGCCGGAGCGAGCAGGAACAATATTGCATCACCGATGGCGGCGCGCTATTCACTTACGGCTATCCGACTTCGGAAGCGCGCGATCCGGGCGGCTTTACCCAAGGCGGTTATTCCAATCGCATCGTCGTCAAAGAACGATTTGTAGCTTCCATTCCTGAAGCATTGCCGCTGGAAGTGGCTGCCCCGATGCTTTGTTCGGCCGTCACCGCATATTCACCGCTGAAACATTGGCATATTGGCAAAGGCAGCAAAATTGGCGTGCAGGGATTGGGCGGCGTCGGCCATATGGCGGTGCAAATTGCCACCGCATTGGGCGCGGAAGTCGTGGTTTTCACCACCTCCGCCGACAAGGCAGAAGATGCCAAACGCTTTGGCGCGGTGGATGTAGTGGTGAATTATGACGAAGAAAAAATGGCGCAATACCGCCGCCAACTGGATTTTGTTTTCTCCACCGTGCCCTACCAATTTGAAATAGACCCGATTTTGCTCACGCTGAAAGTGGGCGGCACGATGTGCCTTATTGGCGTCGGCGATGTCAGCAAGGTTAATGGCATCAATCCGATGACGACCGCGCTGAACCGTGTCAATTTCGCCGGTTCATTGACCGGCTCGATGAAAGAAATCAACGAAGTGCTGAATTTCTGTGCGGAACACAAAATCGCCGCGCAAATTCAGACCATCAAGCCCAACCAGATTGGGCAATACTGGAATGACGTGATTGAGAAAAAAGCGCGCTACCGTTATGTAATTGACATGGCGGCGCTGTAAAACAAACAAACAAAGAAAAGGAAATACCCGTGTCTGCTTATATGATTTTTATCCGTGACAAAATGCTGGACGCCAATCAATATGCCCAATATCTGCAAACGGCCGCACCGACGCTGGCGGCTTACGGCGGTGAAATTCTGGTATTGAATGGCGCCAATCAATCTCTGGAAGGCGCGCCGATTGATGGCGCGGTCATTTTGCGTTTTCCCGATATGACGGCCGCCCGCGCGTGGTACGACAGCCCCGAATATGCGGCGGTGAAAGACCAGCGTATTACCGCGACTGAAGGACGTGCCATCTTGGTGGAAAGTCTGTAAACGCTCGCCACGCATCAAAAAACCGCCTGAATGCCCAATGCTTCAGGCGGTTTTTTTATTAGTTCTCTTTCCAAATCAGGCAAAGGTATACGTTTTTGGAATTTGTATCCCTGCCCCCACCCCAGCCCTCCCCCACGGGGGAGGGA
>NZ_CALJAH010000467.1 GCF_938028185.1 uncultured Cardiobacterium sp.
TATGAAGTGTATTTTAATGAAGTGTTGCACTTGGTTTGACAATTCGCCGTAAATGTCCCGCCGTCGGTGCGGGGCGGTGGCGGGGTTTCGCTCAGTTTGCCGCTGACGAGGTAGAGGCAGCGGTCCATTTGCCGGGCGAGGTTCATGTCGTGGGTGACGATGATCATCGCGCCGTGTTGTTCGCCAATCAGGCTTTTCATCAGCGCGAAGGCGTGCGCGGCGTTTTCCTGGTCGAGGTTGCCCGTCGGTTCATCCGCGAGCAGGCAGTCGGGGCGGTTCACCAACGCGCGCGCAATCGCTGCCCGTTGGCGTTCGCCGCCGGAGAGTTCTGCCGGGCGGTGGTTGAGCCGTTCTTTGAGGCCGACGGCGGCAAGCAGTTCGCTGGCCGCCGCCAGTGCTTTTGCCGGGCGGTCGCCGCGAATAAGCAGCGGCATGGCGACGTTTTCGACCGCGCTAAATTCGGGCAGCAGGTGGTGGAACTGGTAGACGAAGCCCATGTGGCGGTTGCGCAGGCGGGTGCGGCGGGTGTCGCCCGCCTGGCTGAGGTTGGCGCCGCAGAGGGTGATTTCGCCTTGTTGCGGCGTGTCCAGCCCGGCGAGGATGTGCAGCAGCGTGCTTTTGCCGGTGCCGGAGGCGCCGACGACGGCGACGGTTTCGCCGCGCGCGAGTGCAAGGTCGGTGCCGCTGAGGATGGTGAGGTTTTCGCCTTTGCCGTGGTAGGCGAAGTGCAGGTTGGTCGCGGTCAGGACGTGGTCGGTCATGGTTTACTCGTGGGACAGGGCGCGGGCGGGTTCGGTGCGGGCGGCCATCAGCGCCGGGATGACGGAAAAGAGCAGGGTCATGATGAGGGTGACGATGCTGATGCCGCTGATGACGGCGGGGTCGAGTTTCGCCGGCAGTTCGTTGATGAAGTACATTTGCGCGGGCAGGGCGTAGCCGGTGTGGCGCTCCAGAAATGCCATGATGGCGGGGACGTTGATGGCGATGAGGATGCCGAGGCCGACGCCGAGGATGGTGCCGACCGCGCCGAAGGTCAGCCCCTGCGTGAGGAAGATTTGTCCGATTTGGCGGCGGGTCATGCCCATGGTGCGCAGGATGGCGATGTCGCGCCGTTTTTCGGTGACGACCATGTACATTGAGGAGAGCAGGCCAAAGGCGGCGACCATGACGATGAGGCAGAGGATGATGAACATCGCGTTCTTCTCGGTCTGTACCGCGCTGAAGTAGGAGGCGTTGTCCACGCTCCAGTCGCTGGCATAGACGCCGTAGGGCAGATCCGGCGCGAGGCGCTCGCGTACCAGCGGCGCCTGCATCGGGTCGTGCAGCATGATGTGGTAGCCGGTGACGCCGTCGGGCAGTTGCAGCAGTTTGGCGGCGTCGTGGTAATTGACCAGCGCCACGCCGTTGTCAAAGGAGTAATGGCCGCTGCTGAAGGTGCCGACGAGGGTGAAGCGCTTGATGCGCGGCAGCAGTCCCGCCGCGCTCGCCGTCACCTGCGGCACGATGATGGTCACTTTGTCGCCGACTTTGGCGTTGATTTTCTCCGCCAGCACTTCGCCCAAGATGAGGTTGAAATGGCCGTCTTCGAGCTGGCTGGTGATTTCCGGGTCAATCTTGGCGAATGTCTGCGAGACTTTGCCTTCTTGCGCCGGGTCAACGCCTTGCAGGACGACGCCCTGAAAGCGTTCGCTGTCGCCAATCAGCCCCTGCCCCTGCACATAGGGCGCGTAGGCGACCAGTTCGGGGATGTTGGCGAGATACGGCGCGGGGTCAAATTCGGGCGGGATGACACCGCTGCCGTCGTTGCTGCGCAGCATCGCGTGCGAGGTCATGGAGAGCATCTTGTCGCGCACCTGCGTCACCACGCCGTTCATCACGGAAAGGACGACGATGAGCGCGGCGATGCCGATGGTGATGCCGATGATGGCGAGGATGGCGTTCAGGCCGATGAAGCGCGAGCCGCTGCGGGCGTAGCTGTAGCGCAGGCCGATTTTCGAGGGCAGGAATTGCATGGCTTATCCTGCGAGCAGCGCGTCAAGTTTGCCGGCGGCTTCGAGCGCGTAGAGATCGTCGCAGCCGCCGACGTGGGTCGCGCCGATGAAAATCTGCGGCACGGTCTTGCGGCCACCCGCGCGGGCAATCATCTCGTCGCGCCGCTCCGGTTCGCGGCTGATGTCGATACCTTCATAGGCGACGCCCTTGGCGCTGAGCAACTGGTGCGCGCGCTGGCAGTAGGGGCAGGTGGGCTTGTAATACATGGTGACGGCTTGCATGGCGCACTCCTTATTTGCTGACAACGGGCAGGTTTTCGGCGAGCCAGCCGTTGATGCCGCCCTCCAGCGCATAAATGTCTGCAAAGCCACCATCGCGCAGGGTTTTCGCCGCCGCAGCGGTATTCAGGCCATCGCTGTCATAAATCACCAGCGGGCTGTCTTTCGCCGCGCGGATTTTGCCGATGTGGTCGTGCAGCTCCGCCAGCGGGTAGTTTTTCGCGCCGGCGATGTGGCCGTGGCGGTAATCCTGGGCGGGGCGCAGATCAATCAGAGTGCCACGGTCATTGACAAGGGTGGCAGCGCGGGCATTGCTCACCTTCTGCCCGGCGGCGTTGCGCCCCTGGATTTCAAAATAGATGATGCCGCCGACCACGGCGAACAGCATGAGAAAGAGGAAGAGATTGTCCTGGAAGAATTGTCCGAAAGTCATCTGAATACCCGCAGGTTATGGAAAAGGCGGCGATTATACTGGCGTTTGCGGCGGGAAAGTAGGGGCGGCGGCGAAGCTGGCCGCTTGTTCACCGATGCGGCAGCGGGCGCGCAACGGGCGTAGAATGCGTGCTTTTCAACCACCCCTGTTCTGTCATGCTCAATATTATTACGGCGCTACTGCCGATATTTATCGTCATCGCCTTCGGCTATGCCGCCACCCGCGCCGGGGCATTTACCCTGGAAGGACTCGCTGCGCTGGGACGTTTCGTTATCAGCATTGCCCTGCCCGCGCTAATTTTCAAGGCGCTGTCGGAAAAACGGCTGGATGAAGTCTTTATTCCCGCCTATTTGTTCGGCTATGCCGCAGCGACATTTCTCTGTTTCATGATTGGCCTTGTTATCTCGCGCCTGCTCGGCCAGGATTTGCGCGGTGCGGCGGTGACTGCCGTCGGCCAAACCTTTTCCAACAGCGCCTTTATCGGTTATCCCCTGTTATTGAGCGTGCTGGGTCGCGATGGCGGCAATAACGCCGGGATTTATTTCTCATTGAATACGCTGGTGGAAAACGTCTTGCTGGTGCCGATGTTTCTCGCCATTGCCGAATCGCATACCAGCGGCCAGGGCAGTTTCGGCCAGCGTTTCCGCGCCATTATTCTCAATATGCTGCGCAAGCCGCTGATTGTTGCGCTGATTCTCGGCATGATTTTCTCCGCCTTTCAATGGCGCCTGCCCGCCCCGATTGACAAATCCATTAGCCTGCTCGCGGGTGCGGCGGCACCGGTCGCCATTTTCGTCATTGGTTGCGGCCTGAACGGGATTAAAATTCAGGGCAATGTCGTCGCCATTACCCAGATTACCATTGGCAAACTGTTTCTGATGCCCGCGCTGGCGACATTGTTTATTTGGCTGCTGGGCGGCAGCGAAGAAGCCATTTTTGCCGGTGCCCTGATGGGCGGCATTTCCATGGCCAATACCGTCGCCATATTCGCGCAGCACTATGGTTATCCGCACCGCGGCACGGTCAGCATGATTACCACCAACGTATTGTCGGTCTTTACCTTGTCGGCCATTTTCCTCATTCATCAGGCGATAGTGAGTTAAACGCACTTTTCAGAAAGACCGGGCGGGAATGCCAGGTTTTTTATGGCGATACTTACCCGGTTCTGTACAAGGCTTTGGGCGGTTTGCGATATAGCGCGCTGACGGGCAAGCGCGCGGCTATATAGCAATCCTCACAAAGCCCTGTACGGCGTTGCACCGCTTCGCCGTACAACCACGTACTGTCTTCAGCGGTGCGCCTTGTACAGAACTTTGTGAGTATCGCTATAACGGCAGGTTATGACGCCATCACCAAATGCCATTTCCCCCGCCGTCGCGCGGCGGCGATAATGCGCGCCTTCTTTTTTTTTTGGCCTGACGCAGATGGATTTTTCTTATATTCATGAGGTGTTGCCGCAGTATGTCGCGGCGACGTGGCAGACGCTCCAGTTGTCGCTGTGGGGCGTGGCGCTGTCGCTGCTCTTTGGTCTGCTGGTATGTGTCGCGGTGGTGTACCGCCTGCCGTTTTTCGCGCCCGTTTGCCGCGCCTATATTGAGCTGTCGCGCAATACACCGCTGTTGGTGCAGTTGTTTTTCCTTTATTACGGCCTGCCGAAATTCGGTATCCGCCTCTCCGGTTTTGCCTGCGGCGTGATTGGCCTGACCTTTCTCGGCGCGGCCTATATGGCGGAGGCTTTCCGTGGCGGTATCGCGGCGGTGAGCCGGGTGCAGGGCGAAGCGGCGCTCGCCGTCGGCCTGACGCCGGCGCAGGCGTTCCGTTATGTGGTCTTCCCGCAATCGCTCGCCGCTTCCGTCCCGGCGCTGGTCGCCAATACGCTGTTTCTTATCAAGGAAACGTCGGTGGTCGGCGTGCTGGCGGTGGTGGAGCTGCTCAATGTGAGCAAAGAGTTGATTGGTCTGGATTACAAGACCAACGAGGCGCTGTTTTTGTTGGTGCTCGGTTATGCCACGATTCTCTTGCCGGTGATTCTAGCTGCGCCGTGGATTGAGCGGCGGGTACGGAGGGCGGCTTATGGACGCTGATTTTCCCTGGCTCGCCTATGGCTGGCGGTTGTTGCAGGGGACGGGGGTAACGCTCGCCATTTCCCTCGCCGCGATGCTGGTTTCGCTCGCGGGCGGCGTGCTGCTCGGTGTGTTGATGACGCTGCCGAACCGCCTGCTGCGTTTTATCTGCCGCGCTTATTTGGAGTTCATCCGCTTCATGCCAGTGCTGGTGCTGCTTTATATCTGCTATTTCGGCTTCGCCGCCTGGTTTGGCTGGCACTGGCAGGCGTACAGCGTCTGTATTCTGGTGTTCAGCTTGTGGGGGATTGCCGAGATGGGCGATTTGGTGCGCGGCGCGCTGGTTTCCATCGACCCGCACCAGCGCGAGACGGCGCTGGCGGTCGGCTTGAGCCCGGCGCAGGTGTTCCGCTTTGTCCTGTTGCCGCAAAGTCTGCGCCGCGTCCTGCCCGGTGTGGTCAATCTGCTGACGCGGATGATTAAGACCACCGCGCTGGCGGCGCTGATTGGCGTGGTCGATGTGGTCAAGGTGGCGCAGCAGATTATTGAGCTGCATCCCTGGGCGTCTTTTTTGATTTACGGAATTTTGTTCATGCTTTATTTCTTGCTTTGTTATCCGCTGTCGCTGCTCGCCGCCCGTCTGGAGCGTGAGGCATGAGCGCGCTGCTGTCGCTCGCCGCGATTGACAAGTTCTACGGCGATACGCACGCGCTGCGCGGCATCCATCTTGAGGTGCAAAGCGGCGAGGTGGTGGTGCTGCTCGGCCCTTCCGGCTGCGGCAAAAGCACGCTGCTGCGCTGCATTAACGGGCTGGAGCCCATCCAGGGCGGCACGATTACCCTGCAAGGCCACGGCGTGCTGGGGCGCGACATCAGTTGGCACGCGGCGCGGCAGCACATCGGCATGGTGTTCCAAAGCTATGAATTGTTTAACCATTTGAGCGTGATGGACAACATCCTCCTCGGCCCGCTCAAGGCGCAAAAACGCCCGCGCGCCGAGGTGGAGGCGCAAGCCGACCGCCTCTTGCAGCGCATCGGCCTTTACGAGCGCAAAAACGCCTGGCCGCGCGAACTTTCCGGCGGGCAGAAACAACGCATCGCCATCGTCCGCGCGCTGTGCCTCAATCCGCAACTGCTGCTGCTCGATGAAATCACCGCCGCACTCGACCCGGAAATGGTGCGCGAAGTGCTGGACGTGGTGCTGGAACTCGCCGCCGACGGCATGACCATGCTGATTGTCACCCACGAGATGGGCTTTGCGCGCAAAGTCGCCGACCGCATCCTCTTCATGGACCACGGCGAAATCATCGAACAGGCAGAGCCCGAAACCTTCTTCACCGCCCCCGCCAGCGCGCGGGCGCAAGCCTTCCTCAACCTCATGCACTATCAGGAGTACACATGAAAAAAACCGCCATCCTCGCCGCCCTGCTCGCCGCCAGCGCCGCGCCCGCCTTCGCCGTCACCCCGGACGAACTGAAAGCCAAAGGCGAAGTGCGCATCGGCGTCTTCAGCGACAAACCGCCGTTTGGCTACGTTGATGCCAACGGCGTCTCGCAAGGCTTTGACGTCGAAATCGGCCGCTACCTCGCCAAACAACTGCTTGGCGACGAAGCCAAGGCAAAATTCGTGCTGGTGGAAGCGGCGAACCGCGTCGAATACCTGCGCTCCGGCAAAGTGGACATCATCCTCGCCAACTTCACCGTCACCCCGGAGCGCGCGGAAGTGGTGGACTACGCCAAGCCGTACATGAAAGTCGCGCTCGGCGTCGTCTCGCCGGACAAGGCGCCGATTAAAAACATCGACGAACTGAAAGACAAAACGCTGCTGCTCAACAAAGGCACCACCGCCGACCGCTACTTCAGCAAAGAGCACCGCGACATCAAAAGCCTGAAATACGACCAGAACACCGAAACCTTCAACGCGCTGCTCGACGGTCGCGGCGACGCGCTCGCGCACGACAACACCCTGCTGCTCGCCTGGGCGAAAGAACACCCCGGCTACACCGTTGGCATCACCCGCATCGGCGAAGATGACTTCATTGCGCCCGCGGTGGCGAAAGGCGACGACGCGCTGCACGCCTGGATTGACGGCCAGATTGACGAGATGAACAAAAACGGCGCGATGCAGGCGGCTTACGAAAAAACGCTGAAACCGGTCTTCGGCGATGCCGTGCCGGCGCAAGATATTTTGGTGGAGACGAAATAATTTCGCCGCCGCTGGCATTAAAAAAGCCCGCGAATGCGGGCTTTTTGGGTGTGCATCCTGTGGCGACGGTTATCCGGCATCGTCGCCATGCCGCGCCGGATCAAGCGATGCCATCGCCAGTCGCATCCAGCCCCAGGCGAGCTGATGCGCCTCGCTGAAGGCATCAAACAGCGCATCCTCGCTCAGGACGCTGTACTCGCCCGGCGTGCGCTCATCCAGCGGCAAGCCCGCCTCGACCGCATCGCGCAGCGGCAGATATTCGCGGTCGTAAAACGTATTGAGCTGCGCCATCACCGCCGCCGCCTGCCGCCATTCTGCCTGCGCCGCTTCCAGCCGGGGCGCAAGCGCCAGCCATTCGCGGTACAGCGCCTGCACTTCGTTCAGCCGCGCCTGTGCCTGTTGCAGCTCTGTTGCATCATTCATAAAACACCTCCGTTAATCATGGCGGGATTATAGCGGGCGCTCATTTCCCGCCAAATATCCCCGCCTGCAATGCGCCGCACCGGAAGGCAGCGCCGACCGGAACTTTGGACGAAACCCGTAACCGCCTGACTCGTTGCTGCGGACGGTTACGCTGTCGCTAACCGCCCCTACGTTTTTATAGCCCTCCAATCCGATCTTATGAAAAGCGCTTTGGCGCTTTTTTCGTGCGCGGAAAAAGTGCGCCGCATAAAAAAAGCTCCCGCTGCCGGAGCAACGGGGGCTTCCACCCACGGAGAAAAATCAGATAATCGAGACGCTGATGTCGTCTTCCACGCGCAGGGTGAAATTGCCGTGGTGATAGGTGCTGTAATGGTTGCCGTGTCCCGCTGCGCTGTCCTGCACCCAGCCGCCGCCGGTGAGGTCAAGCTGGTCGCCGTAATCGCCGCTCAGGGTGAGCGTGCTGGGGTGGGCGAGCAGGTCGCCTGCGTTCAGGGTGAGCTTGTCAAAGTTGTGGTTGGTCGCGTCCAGCTTGCCGCCTTTGAGCAGGTTGTCAAAATTGAGATTTTCGCCGTTCATGTTGAGGGTGTACGGCGTGTGCTGCGGCTCTGTGCTGGCGGGTTGCGGCGGCGCGGCAGCGGGGCTTTCGCCAGTCGGGTTGCCATCTGCGGCAAGCGGTTCGGGCGACGTGGCCGGGTGCGGCGCGAGGCTGGTGTCCGGCTCGTGGTAATGCGGGTTAGCGCCGCTGCTGC
>NZ_CALJAH010000468.1 GCF_938028185.1 uncultured Cardiobacterium sp.
TTCACCTTCAACTTACGATGCAAAAACTAATACTATAATTACAGGAAAACCTCTTGAAGGAAATGAATTAAAAGAATATAAAAAGGCTTTTAATGATTCCATTAATTATGCAAGACTTTCTCCCCAAGGTAAAGATATGATTGCAGCTTGGGAAAACCATGTGAAAGTTAATAATAGTAAAGTAATTATGACTAAGGCTGCTGCAATTTCATCAATAGATATATCTGATGCCAATAATCGTATCGAACAAGATGAACGTACTGAAAAAGCTAACAACAATCTTGTCAATAATACAGGATTTGAAAGAAGCGACGGAAAAGAATTTATACGCTGGAATCCAGATATTGCATTAAGTGTTTATAAAAATGGAGGGATTGTAGTAATGTCTCCTGCATCAATATTGTTCCATGAAATTGTTCATTTAACCGACATTAACCTTGAGAATAATACAATTACTAAATACCCTGGACATGAAAATGAATTCGAGTCATCTAATGGAAAAATGAATTATGCCGAATATTTGGCTACTATTAAAACGGATGAACATCTCAAATATACTGGGGAACAGACTAGAGATGTTTACTCTGCTGGAGCCTATAATTTACTTGATGAAAAAAGTAAAGAAGGTATCGAAAAACCAGTGACTATATCTTATGAAAATGTAAAAAGTAATGGTCAAGAAATAATTATAAGGAAATATATAGACATAGATAACCATATAATTCATACTGATGCAAAAGTTAGAGGCACATCTGAATTTGTTTATAATGCAGATTATGACATGGTTACAAATGAAACTACTATTTGGCGGGCTCTATCATCTAACGATTTAGGCAATCGTTATCCAGAGCTAGGTATTGATAACAACCATTCTTACATCTCTATAGTTAAGTCTAATCCCAACACAGGAGCTAGTGAAGTTACCATTAAAGATATTACCAATGGCAAAGTAATTATTAGCATCAATTCTATTTCAATAGGAAATAATGATAGTGTTATTACGACTACCACTTATAAGCATGATAAAGGAGAAACTGTAACTAATGTTATTGATTCTAAAAACCATTCTACTACAGAAATAACAACGACCTATGTTAAAAATCAGGATGGAAGCTATGATGAAAACAAAGTAGCAACAACAAGTTCTGTAGTAAACAAAGAAGGCGTTGGTAAATTTACGTCGTATACCAATCATCTTAATGGTGAGCAAGTCACCATTACGCAGCATGATGGCGTTACCGTCACCATCAAGCGGAAATATGATCTAGGTGCTGATGGCAAATTTGATTTCGAGAATGGTGCGTATGACTGGGAACTTACGTCTGAAAGCACCAGCAACGGAGAACCTCATGAGTATCGGGGACGTTTTGATCCTGCCGATCCGGATAACAGTTCTCTCCCGCCTGGAACCGGCAACAACGACAACACCAATGAAAACGGCAACAACGGCAATGCCAACGAAAATGGTAACAACGGCAACGCCAATGAAAACGGCAACAACGGCAACGCCAACGAAAATGGCAACAACGGTAACGCCAACGAAAACGGTAACAACGGCAATGGTAATGAAAACGGCGGCAACGAAAATGGCAATAATCCGGCCAACCCCGGCAAGTTGCCCGTTTGTACCATCCTCGGTGCTTTCGCCGGTGGGATTATCGGTAATGACATCGGTGGCCCGCTGGGTGCACTTCTCGGTGCGGGCATTGGTGCGCAGCATGGCGCGAAAGCCTGCGGCGAACCCGATCCGTGGAAACCGCTTTTCCCGCCGATGGCGCTCGATCCGCTCTCCCTCGATTTGAACGGCGACGGCAAGATTGGCACGTTGCCGCTCGCGCGCGGGGTGCATTTCGACATGGATAACAGCGGCTTTGCCGAGAAGTTGTCATGGATTGCGCCGGAGGACGGCTTGCTGGTGAATCTTGCAGACGGGGCGACGCGCGTCAGCAACGGTTCGCAGTTGCTCGGCAATGAAACGCGGCTGCCGTCCGGCGAGTTGGCGGCGGATGGTTTTGAGGCTTTGGCGGCGCTGGATGATAACGGCGACGGCAAGGTGGATGCGCAGGATGCGGCGTTTGCCCATTTGCGCGTCTGGCAGGACAAGAACAGCGACGGCATCGCCAGCGCGGATGAGCTTTTTACCCTGGAATCGTTGGGGATTTTCTCGCTGGCAACTGCTTATGACGCCACTACCTGGACGGACGCGAACGGTGTTGAGCACCGTGGCGAAGGTTCTTTTGTCAGGGAAGATGCGAGCGGCTTGATGCAGACGCTGTGGTTCACCGCCGACAAGGTTGATAGTGTGGCGGTGGATGTGCATCACGGCACTTCTGCCGGGTTGCCGGAGGCGGTAACGCGCCTGCCCAATGCTGCCGGCTTTGGCAATGTGGATACGCTGCACCGCGCGATGAATGCGGATGCGGATTTGCGCGCACTGGTGGAGGCGTTTGTCACGGAGGCCGATCCGGCGGCGCGGCAGGCGCTGACGGAGCAGATTTTGCGCCGCTGGGCGAAGGCCGATGCGGTCACGGGCACGCGCGGCGCGCTGGATGCACGTGATTTGGCGGTGCTGGAGGCGTTCTGGGGGCAGCCCGCGCTGGCGGAGCAGCCAACCGGGGCGTATGCGCGCAGCGTGGCGCAGGTGTATGAGGATTTGAAATCGCTGTTGCACGCGCAGTTGTCGCTGCAAAGTCATTATCGCGAGTGGTACGGGCTGGCGCAGTTCCGCGTGCAGCACGGCGCGTGGGAAATCAATGACACCGCGCTGGCGGATGCCATCGCACAGCGTTTCGGCGCGGGCAGTGTTAATGCGGCGACGGTCGGCGATTTTCTCGACGCGCTGCAAGGTCTCACACCGGGCAATGCGGCGTTGTTGCAGCATTTGACGGTGAGCGTGCGTCAGGCATCTGCGCAGTTGCCGCAGGAGAGTCGCAGCGCGCTGCATGAGGTGATTCACCGCGGTGATGACCATATCACGCTCGCCGACGGCGAGGATTTCGTCAATGCCGGGGCGGGCAATGACCGCATCGACGGTAATGCGGCTAGCAATGTCATCATGGACGGCGCGGGCAACGATATGGTTCACGCAGGCGCAGGCGATGATGTGCTGGTGAGCGGTAGCGGCAATGATTCGCTGGACGGCGGCAGCGGCAACGATGTGTACCGCTTCGACAGGCATTCCGGGCATGACACGGTTCACAATGTGGACAACGACCCCGGCCGACACGATGAGATTCATCTGACTGGGCATGATATGACGGAGGTAGATATCAGCCGCGTCAATAATGATTTGGTCATCCGCGGTCATGATGGCGACAGCAGCGTGACGGTGCGCGATCATTTCAACGGCGCGCCGGTGGATGCGGTGCGCTTCAGCGACGATATGGTCTTTGACCGTACCTTTCTGGATCAGGTCGCCCGCGCCAACAGCGACCCGGATTATCCTGACCCGACGGATTGGGTTGAGAACGAGCAACATGATTTGGATGCGTTGCTGCACCGGCTGGCGCATGGTGCGGCGGAAGACAACCACGCCGGCCTTTCCGGCTGGAACCAGTTACTGAACCGCCTGACGCAGGACGCGAACAGTCCGTCTGACATTGGTGATGTGGACCGGCTGATTGAGCAGATGGAACGCGGCACGGCGGGCAAAAATGCCACGCCGCCGCATCAATACGACCACCATGCACACGGCACGGGCGGCGCACATGAGCACATTGACCGCCTGATTGATACCTGGGCGGGGATTTAGGGCGTGCACAAATCTGCTCCGGTCGCCCCTGTCTGGTAGCTAGCCTTTCAGGGGCGTTTTTATATATAGACCTCTTTCCAAACCAGGCAAAGGCATACGTTTTTTGGAATTTGTATCCCT
>NZ_CALJAH010000469.1 GCF_938028185.1 uncultured Cardiobacterium sp.
CCGTCCGCCCTGGTCGAGGGGCCGTAGAGGATCTGCTCGAGTGTGCCCGTGGTCCCCACGTGCACGCGCTGGCCGCGCGGCATGTCGGGGTGGGTCGCCTCGGATCCCCAGTGCCAGCCCCGTCCCGGAGCTTCCTCCGCGCGGGCGATGGCGGCGCCGAGGCCGGAACTGGCGCCGGTGATGAGCAAGGTTTGCGGCTTCATGGGGCGGTCTGGTGGGGGTTCGGCGCGAGTGTGCCGACGGCGCTGCGGGCTGTCAAGCGAGGCGCAGACTGGTTGGGCGCGTCTTGCCGCTCGTGCTGCGGTGGATTTCGCGGAAGCCGAGCGCTTGCCAGAAGGCGGCCAGCTCCTCGCTGTGGCCGTAGCTGACACCGAGCGGTTCGGCGATGTCTTGCCGGGCGCGGGCAATTAGCGCGGCGGCGATGCCCTGGCGGCGGTGCGCCTCATGCACCGCGATGCGGCTGACGCGGGCGAGCGGGCGGTTGTACGCCGGGTTTTGGGTGTGAACCAGTAGTTGTTGCAGCAGCAGGCGGCCTTGCGGGCGGCGTTCGCCGCGCATGACGGCGGTAGCAAGGTCGGGCGGCAGCGGCGTTTCGTGGCGGATGTGCAGCACGCCCGCGACTTGCGCGCCGGTTGTCGCGATGTAGAGGCTTTGGCCGGGCAGGTCGAGCAGTTGTTTGAGGTCGTCCGGGCTGGTGCGGTAATGCGCCTGGTGCAGCAGGCGGTAGATGGCGCGCAGGAGCGTTTCATCAGCGGCGCGTTCGTTGCGGCTGACGCGGCGGAGGGTCGCGGGCGCGGGCGGGGTCGCGTCGTCGGGGTGAAGGAGGAAGGCGTTTTCCAGAATCTGTTCGAGCGGGTCGTGGTGCGCGTGGCGCAAGGCGTGCTGGTGGCGATAGACGCGGGCGGCGTCGCGCGCGATGAGTGCGGGCAGGACGTGCAGGCTGAAGGCGCGACCGTGGCCTTCGTAGCCGTCTTCGGTGGCGGCCAGGGTGTAGGCGGGGTAATGCGCGGTGAGGGCGAGCAGTTGCGCGGGCGGGATGCTGGCGGCTTCGTCAATGACCAGATGCGCGGCGGGTGGCAGGCGGTGCAAGGCGTCGTCCGGCGGCAGAAAAATGCAGTTCGTGCAATCGGGCAGGAGCGCACGCAGGCGTTCGAGGTTGCTGCGAAAGGGGGTGACAACCAGCACGCGCACGCCGCCGAGCCAGCGGATTTTTGCGGCAAGGCGCGTGGTTTTGCCGCGGCCACGGCGGCCAAGGATGATTTGCGGCTGGTGGCGGTGTTCGATGGTGTCCGGTGGTGGCGCGGTTTCCGCTGCGCCGGTTGCTGCAATCAGGTGGCGCAGGCGGGTATTGAAATGGTCGCGGCAGGCGGCGAGCGGTTCGCCGTAGTCGAGCAGGCGGCGGTGGTCGGGGTCGCCGTCGGGATAGTGTTCGGGGAGCGCGAGGCGGACATCGTGGCCGTCGCCGAGGGTGGCGGCGAGTGCGGCGAAGGCGTTGGGCTGGAGACCGCCGCTGGCGTCCCAGTCGAGACGGTCGCGCGTCTGGCCGAGATAACGGCGGTAGTCGCGCGGGGCGAGGTCGCGGCCAAAGACATGGCTGGCGGGCAGGGCGGCGGGGGGAACAAGGAGGAGGCGGCGCATGGTGCGGTTTGGCTGGCGGGGCATTGGTGGTCGCCGTCATATTGGATTGTTGTTGGCGATGGAGCAAGCCCCGCGTTTAGAAGAAAGGTTAGTACACGCCGCTCTTTGTGAGTGGGCAGGTTGGGTTAGGGGGCTCTAGAAATAGCCATAAGCAACGCCGTTTTTTTGCGGATAGGCGCGCAAATGGCAGCAGACTTCCCGCTCGCGGTTATTAAAAAAAGGGGCGAGAAATGTCTGCAATATTTTTTCCTGGTCATCATAAAGGTAAAATTTTTGCGATTGGGGCGTAAAGATAAAGTATTTTTTGTTTTCCTCCGTCTTCTGTATTGAATAATAATCCATATATTCGTCTATATAAATGGCGTAAATGATTTTGTCGCCCTGATAGAAAATCAGGGCGTAATCCACAATGAATTGCGCCCTGGAATATTTGCCTTCCAGTTTGTGCATTTGCAGTGGCGCAAATTGTGCCATGAGCGTTGCCGCGCCATCGGTCATTTTCAGATGGGCGGGCAGGGTTTTGCTGTTGTCCGCCAGTTCGGCATAAGGCACGGGCAGGTGCATATGGATGCGGGAAACGGTTTCTTCCGGGTATTCTGTTGTTGGGCGCGTGATGACGGTATGCGCCGAATAGAGTGCGACACTGTCCATTGCTGCAATTATGTGCGCGGGAATAAAATTTGTTGTCGTCCCCTTGGGATATTCATCCGCTTTTTTAGTGCCGATGACGTTATAGCCGCCTTCGTTTTCTTCGGCAATGGCGACCGGATGCGGTGCGGGTATGGGTGGGCTGCAACTCGCCAGTTCATCATTCACAACCCAAACGTTTTCTGTGCAATTGGGCGGGAAAGATTCTGGCCAGCGCGTTTGTGGAGTGATGGCAAAGGTCATGGAAAATTTTTCGTTGCGTGTCGCCGCCAGACTTTGAAATTTGTCGCCCGCCCGTGTCGGAGGGAATATCGCCAGGATGGTTAATAGCCATGCGGTGCGGCATAAGAAAGAATGGTTTTTCATGGTGCTATTTCTGGTTTATTAGGTGTATTTATGAATGGTACGCGCTAAAAAAACCGCCCTGGGGCGGTTTTTCTTTTGGGGGAGCTATTGGATGCGCTTGTATTTGATGCGGTGCGGCTGGTCGGCTTCGTCGCCGAGGCGGCGTTTGCGGTCGGCTTCGTATTCGGAATACGTGCCGGGGAAGAATTCCACCTGCGAGTCGCCTTCAAAGGCGAGGATGTGCGTCGCCACGCGGTCGAGGAACCAGCGGTCGTGCGAGATGATGAGCGCAGAGCCGGGGAAGGCGAGGATGGCTTCTTCGAGCGCGCGCAGGGTTTCCACGTCCAAGTCGTTGGTCGGTTCGTCTAAAAGCAAGACGTTGCCGCCGCTTTTTAAGAGTTTTGCCAGATGCAGGCGGTTGCGTTCGCCGCCGGAGAGGTCGCCGACGCGCTTTTGTTGGTCCGCGCCCTTGAAGTTGAAGCGGCCCAGGTAGGCGCGGCTGGGGATGGTGTAGTTGCCGACGATGATGTTGTCGAGGCCGTCCG
>NZ_CALJAH010000470.1 GCF_938028185.1 uncultured Cardiobacterium sp.
GGTCGGCCATTTATGGCCGACATCAAAAAACGTCGGGCATGAATGCCCGACCTACGTTTTATGATGCAGCGAGCAGGTTAGGCCAGGCGCAGCCGACTGAAACAGCTTGCGTAGCAAGAAACCCAACAAACCACGTCCGCAGGGGCAGCGCCGTTGGCTTACGCTCGTGCCTCGCTAACCCAACCTACGCAGACTACGACTGCGATGGCGCAGCGGTACGCGCCATTTTGCGCTGGTCGGCGAGGTCGGCGGCGGCGGTAAAGAGTACGTCCGAGGAGGAGTTGAGCGCGGTTTCGGCGCTGTCCTGCACCACGCCAATCAGCACGCCGATGGCGATGACTTGCGCGGCGGTGTCGCCGTCGATGCCGAGCAGCGAGCAGGCCATCGGGATGAGCATCAGCGAGCCGCCGGGGACGCCCGATGCGCCCGCCGCGCCGAGGGTGGCGAGGAAGCAGAGCAGCAGCGCGTTCAGCGGGTGTACCGGTACCTGCATGGTGTGGGCAGCGGCGAGCGAGAGGACGGCGATGGTAATCGCCGCGCCGGCCATGTTGATGTTGGCGCCGAGCGGGATGGAGATGCTGTAGGTTTCTTCGCGGATGTGCAGTGCTTCGCAGAGGTCAAGGTTGATCGGGATGTTGGCGGCGGAGCTGCGGGTGAAGAAGGCGGGGATGCCGCTTTGGGTGAGGCAGCGCCAGACCAACGGGTAGGGGTTCTGCCGCAGGATGCCCCAGGTGAGCAGCGGGTTCACAATCAGCGCGACCACTGCCATGCTGCCCAGCAGCACCGCGATGAGGCGGGCGTAGGTGTGGAAGGTGGAGAAGCCGGTGGTGGCTACGGTGGCCGTCACCAGGCCGAAGACGCCGTAGGGCGCGATGCGGATGACGAGCGAGACGATGTAGTGGATGACGCGCGCAGCGTCGTCGAGTACGGTTTTGGTGTTGGCGTGGGCGTGGCGCAGGGCGATGCCGGCGAGCATCGACCAGGCAAGGATGCCGATGTAGTTGCCGTTGGCGGCGGCGCTGATGGGGTTGTCGGTGATTTTGAAGAGGAGCGCGGTCAGCACTTCTTTCAGGCTGCCCGGCGCGGTGACGGCTTCGGGGTTGCCGCTGAGGTAGAGTGTGGTGGGGAACCAGGTGCTGGCGACGACGGCGACTGCGGCGGCGGCAAAGGTGCCGGCGACATACAGGGCGATGATGGTCTTCAGGCCGCGCGCTTGTCCCTGCTGGTGGCGCGAGATGGCGTGGGTGATGAGGACGAAGACGAGGATGGGCGCGACGGCGCGCAGTGCCTTGGTGAAGAATTCGCCGAGGATTTGGAAGTATTCGGCGGATTGCGGCATTTCCGCCTTGAGCAGGATGTAGCCGATGAGGATGCCGAGCAGCATGGCGCAGAGGATTTGGCGGACGAGCGATTTGCCGAGCCAGCGGAGGAATTGCATGGGGTTTCCTTGTGATGGTTGAAAGGGCGGCTATGGTAATGCCGCACCTGTCTTTCCGGCAATGTTGCGGTAGTGGTTTTTGCGGGGCGGGGGTTATGGGCGGAAATCCGCCTGCCACCGGGTTGGTCGGGTTAGCCGGACAGCATGGCTGCGGCTTCGGCCACGTCCGGCATGGCGGCGAAGCGGCCGCGCATGATGCCGCTGTGGTGCTCGTATACTTCCTGCGCCGACCATTTGCCGTTGGCGAGCGTGCTGTTGCCGCCTTCGGGCAGCACCACGTCAAAATCCAGATAGTTGGCAGTGCGCACGGTGCTTTCGATGCAGTATTCGGTCATCATGCCGACGACAATCAGGCGGCGGATGTTGTTTTGGTGCAGGTAGTCCAGCAAATCCGTGCCTTTGAAGGCGCTGCTGTATTGTTTGTCGATAATGCGCTCACCCGGTTGCGGGGCGATGCGCGCGGCAATCTGCCAGCCGGGGCTGCCGGGCTTGAGCTGCGGGTCGTTTTCATCGCCGTGGCGCACGTAAATTACTGTGCGGCCGTGGGCGCGGGCGGTGGCCAACAGCTGCCCGATGACGGCGAGCATTTCTTCGGCGCGGTAAGGCTGCATATCAAGTAGCGACTGCTGGGTGTCGATCACCAGGAGGGCGGTTTTCATGAGGGGTTCCTTTTGGATTGGGATTGTCTGAACCGGGGTTTCCACAGCGGGAAACGCGACGGCTTCGGGCGGCGCTTTTTCGCGGGACGGGGTTATGGGCGGAAATCCGCCTGCCAGCGCCACGGCAGGGCAAGGGCGATGAGATTGAGCAGGCCGATGCTGAACGGGTTGGGGTAGAGGAAGATGCCGTACGGGTGGCCGTGCAGACCGTCGTAGGCGGTGATTTTCAGCGGGATGAGACCGGTGAGCCAGCCGGTGAAGCAGGCGAGGTTGAGCGCGAGCAGCAGCCAGCCGAACGGGCGGACGCGCAGCGGCGGTTGCCACGCACCGGGCGTGGGCGGGGTGCCGTCGCAGGCGGCGTTGGCAGTCGCGGCGATGTCGCAGATGGCGGCGTAGTCGCACAGACGCTTGGTGTTGATGCTGCGGTGGCTGTGTGCCAACGTGAAGTCGCGGATATGAAATTGCAGTTGTTCCGGAAAAACGCCGTATTCGGCAACGGCATGGACGTCCAGCAATTCTTGCCAGGCGATGTGGCAGTTGCGCGCGCCGCTGTAGAGTTTGCCGCCTGTAATACGTTCAGCGCCAAAGCGTTTGTAGGTGGGGTGATTGACGGGCAGGTCTGTCAGACTGCACTGGCGCGGACTGGCGAGGGCGAAACGCAGGCCGTGGCGGTCAGCGCTGGCAAACGGTTCGGCGGGCGCGAGAAAGCCATGCCGGAAATTGCGCCACAGGACGCGCAGCACCAGCGCTATCAGGATGAGGTCAAACAGCGCCCAGCCGGGATGCGCCAAATACCAGCGCGGCGCGGTTGCGGTCGTGCCGGTCAGCAGGAACAGGGCAAGCAGCAGCCAGAAGTAGAGGCGAATGTTGCAACTGCGCACGACGCGCGGGTGTTTGTACCAGTAACGCGCGTTTTCCACCTCCGGTGGTGGTGCGGGCGGGGCGGGCAGTTCGCCGCGGTACGCCTGACGGCGGTAGTCGGCGAAGCTATGGAGACCGTGATGCAGGCCGTAGAGGATGAGCGCGGCGCAGATGCCGGTGAAGAGGGTCATGGCAGCGTTGCTCAAGAGCGCCAGCAGCGGCAGGGCGAGGGCGGTGGCGAGGTTGAGCGCGAGCAGCAGCCAGCCGAACGGGCGGATGTGCGGCGGGGCTTGGGTACTACTGGCGGCGAGTTCGGCGAGGTCGGCGGCGAATGCTTCGCGGTGCATTTCTTCCAGCTCGGCGGCGATGGTGCGGTCGGCGGCGATGTGCGCGGGCAGCGGTTCGGTGTGGCCGTGCAGGCGGCTGAGGGCAAGGTAAAGGTCGTGGTTATCTTCTTCGTCCAGCACCGGGGCGGTGTGGATGTATAGCCATCCCCCCAAAGCCTCATACTTTCTTCGGCGGCGCGCCTTGTCTGAGGCTTTGGGGGTATCGCCATATTCGCTGTTGCCATCGCGGTATTTGAGGACGAGCTGTTGCGGGTTATAACGGAAATCGACGTCTTGCAGTTCCGGCCAGTACCGTTGCCAGTTGAGGCGGCCTCCGCCGAGGTGGCCGGCGGGACGGGCGCGGGCGAGGGCGAGACCGTCGTGGTCGATGCGCGCCACCGGTGCTTTCGCGCCGATGAAGGCGTTGCCGATTTCACGCCCGGCCAGCGCGACGAGAACGGGCAGGAATACGGCAGCGGGCAGCGCGAGTGTCAGAGGTGTGCCGCGCACGAGGATGATGGCGCAGAGGGTGGCGGGGACGAGCAGCCAGAAACAGCGGCGGTTGGCGTGCTGGATGAGGCGCGGGTGTTTGTACCAGTAAAGGGCAGGGCGGTCGGGCATGGGGCAAATGGTTGGTGTGGATGGCTATTTTTTCAAAGTGTGGGTGGAGGCGGGTGCGGTGCCAGTTTCAGGTATCGGGATGGAAGCCGATGATTTGCAATGCCGGAATATCGTTATCCGTCCAACTGATACCGCGCCGGTTTTTGTCCAGAAATGCCTGTGGCAGACTGCGCAGCGGGTTGCCGCTTATATCGAGATGGCTTAATTCTTTTGCCAATGCTTCACTCTCAGGCGGAAATTCGCTGATCCGGTTTCCGGCCAAATAAAGTCCATACAGTTCTTTTAAGCGGGCTATGCCGGGTGGCAGTGCAGTAAGTTGAGTGTACTCCAAATGAAGCGACCGCAATCCGCTTAATGCCAGGATTTCTTCAGGGAAACGGGATAAGGGATTGTGGGTGTATTTCAGTTTTTTCAGTCCGGCCAGTTTGCCAATCTCCTGCGGGAAAGCCTCAAATTCGCAGCATGATAAATCCAGTTGTTCTAGCCCTTGTAGTGTTGCAAATGTTTCAGGCAGTTGTTGCAACGGATTGTTTGACAGCAGCAGGGTTTTCAGTTTTTGCAGTGCGCCTGTTTCTGCGGGCAGGTTTTGTAACTGTGCATCGCATATCTCCAGCTCCTGCAAGGCGGCAAGTCCGGCAATGCCTGCGGGTAACCGGGAAATGTTGGTATTGTTCAGCGTCAGTTTTTCCAGTTTTTTGAGCTGGCCAATTTCGTCCGGCAATGCGACCAGCGGGGTATTGTCCAGGCATAGTTGCTGTAGCGCGTGCAGTTGGCCGATGCTTGTTGGCAAGGTTTTTAACCGGGTATTTTCAAGGTCGAGCGCTTGCAGGTGTTGTAATTGGCCAATTTCGTCTGGCAGTTTTTCGAGCGGGGTGTTTTTCAGTTTTAATTCACATAAATTTGTCAATTTTCCGATCGCTGCAGGCAGGGTTCTCAACCGGGTTTCCCGCAAATCCAGTTTCCATAGTTGGGTGAGCTGCGCCATTTCGTCTGGCAGTTTTTCCAGCGGGGTATTGGTAAGTTCCAGCTCCTGCAGGCCGGCCAGCCCGCCAATGGCTGCGGGCAGTCCGTTTAATCGGGTTTCCCGCAAATCCAGTTTGCATAATCGAGTAAGTTGCGCCATTTCGTCCGGCAATTTTTTCAGCGGATTTCTGGGCAGCAAAAGCTCTTCCAGATTCGTGAGCTGTCCGATTTCTTTTGGTAGTGTGGTAAATTCGCAGTCATTGATATGCAGGGAACGCAGGTTTTTCAGCTTGGCAATTTCTGGCGGCAGTGTACTGATTTGGGTCATATTGAGCTGGAGTGCTTGCAGGGATTGCAGTTCGCCAATTTCGGCTGGAAGACGGTTAAACCATTGTTTGGGTCTGTCTTTGTCGCCCAACTGAAGCGTCCACAAATAGCCGAACAGATCTCCGGCAAAGATGGTGATTTTCCGCAGCTTTCGGCATTGCGCAATTTCTGGCGGCAGGGTTTCGATGCGCCAGCCGCCCACCCACAGTTCTTCCAGGTTTTCAAAGCGGGCGATTTCCGCCGGGACGATGCTGATGGTGTAATCGGAGATGGCGCATCTGCGTACCCGCTGGTAATCCCCGGCGGTCAGTTTGCGCAGGTCGTTGGCGATGTCGCCTAGTTCAATGGCGGCAGGGTCTGTTTCCCAGCGGTAGATGTATTTGCTCATGGGTGTCTCCTGACGGGTTGGTTTTCCGGGCAATGTGCAAGGTTTCTGTGAGTGGCCATGCGCACTCTCTTTTGGGCGGATGCGGTTATGAAAACACCCGCCGGAGCGGGTGTCGTGCTTTGGGGCGGGTCAGGCGGTGGTGAACTGGCCGTAGGCGCGGATTTTTTCTTGTCGCCTTTGCAGCCGTTCGGCGCTGTCGAGTGCTTCGAGGGTTTCGAGTTCGCGGGCGAGGGTATCGCGCAGGGTTTGTGCCATCGCCGCCTTGTCGCGGTGCGCGCCGCCTAGGGGTTCGGCGATGATGCCGTCTATCAGGCCGAGTTTTTCCAGTTTGCCTGATGTTACCTGCATGATTTCTGCCGCTTCCGCTGCTTTTTCCGCGCTGTGCCAGAGGATAGAGGCGCAGCCTTCCGGCGAGATGACGGAGTACATACTGTATTGCAGCATCAGCACGCGGTCGGCAACGCCGATGGCGAGTGCGCCGCCGCTGCCGCCTTCGCCGATGACCACGGCAATGGTCGGGATGTCCAGTTTGCTCATCTCGTAGAGGTTGCGCGCGATGGCTTCGGACTGGCCGCGTTCTTCGGCGCCGATGCCGGGGTAGGCGCCGGGGGTGTCGATGAAGGTGATGAGCGGCAGGCGGAAGCGTTCGGCCAGTTTCATCAGCCGCAGCGCCTTGCGGTAGCCTTCGGGGCGGGGCATGCCGAAGTTGCGCCGCACTTTTTCTTTGGTGTCGCGGCCTTTTTCGTGGCCGATGATCATCACCGGGCGGTCGTTCAGCCGCGCCAGTCCGCCGACGATGGCGTGGTCGTCGCCGTAGTGGCGGTCGCCGTGCAGCTCGCGGTAGTCGGTGAAGGCGGCCTTGATGTAGTCCAGGGTGTAGGGGCGCTGCGGGTGCCGCGCCAGTTGGGCGATTTGCCAGTCGTTGAGGCCGGCGAAGATGTTTTCGGTGAGGGTTTTGGTTTTGGTTTCGAGGCGGCTGATTTCGTCGCCGAGGTCAACTTCGGTCTGGCTGCTGAATTGGCGCAGTTCGGCGAGTTTGTATTCGAGTTCGGCGATGGGTTGTTCAAATTCGAGGTAGTCGGGGTTCATGCGTCAGCTCATGGTCAGTTCGGCTTCCAGTGCCATCAGGTTGGGGAGGACGATACGTTTGCCGTCTTCGTGCCCGGCGAGGGTGACGTAGCGCGAGATGTAGCGGTGGCTGCCTTTGCCCAGCGGGCGGATGTCGTCTTCGCTGGCGTTCATGATCAGCGGTTCGCCGTGCGCAAGGATAGCATATTGGCGGTAGCGCCCTTGCGGGTTGACAGCGTTGACGAGTACGGTGCGGTAGTTGCTGCGGTCTTCGTCTTTGCGTTCGGCGAGCGGTTTGTTGCTGAAGTAGTCCACCAGCGGGATTTTGTCGTTCTGGATGAGCAGGCCGCCGATGATGTATTCGCTGCCGCTGTCTATGAGCAGCGGCGGCGCGTAGGGGAAGACGTGCGCGATGAGTTCGGCCGGCAGGATAAGGTAGTCCTGCGCGGTCGGCACGAGCATGATGTTGATTTGGTTCATTTAGAGTTCTCCCCGTTTTTTCAGCAGGTGCTCCAGGGTCTGGATGAGGACTTCTTCGCTGTAGGGTTTGCCGAGGTAGCCCTGGACGCCGATGGCGTCCGCGCGTTCGCGGTGTTTGTCGCCGGTGCGCGAGGTGATCATCACGATCGGCACGTCGCTGACGGCGCTGCTGTTGCGGACGTGGCTGGCAAATTCAAAGCCGTCCATGCGCGGCATTTCGATGTCGAGCAGGATGATGTCCGGGGTGAAGTTCGCCAGCACTTCGATGGCGTCAAGGCCGTCTTTGGCGGTGGCGACGTTGTAGTGGTGGCGTTCGAGCAGGCGCGTGCTGACTTTGCGCATGGTGACGGAGTCGTCCACCACGAGGACGTTCGGGATGCGTGCTTCTTCGGCGGCGGCGACTTCGTCGTGGATGGGCGTCAGGTTGGCGATGCGGCGAGACAAATCGAGCAGTTCGAGTACCGGCACGACGCGACCATCGCCAAGGATGGTGGCACCGGAGATGCCGGGGATGTTCAGCACTTGCCGGTTGACGTTTTTGACGATGATTTCGAGGCGGTTGAGGATGCGGTCCACGTGGAAGGCGACCGGTTCGCCGCCTGCGTTGATGAACAGCACCGGCGCGCTTTGTTCTTCCACGGCGAGGGTGTACTGCTCCGGCTTGAAGTAGGCGCCGAGGATGTACTGGCGGTAGTCCTGGTCGTTGTAGTGCTGGTACACGGTTTCGCCGTCGAAGCTGCGTTGCAGGCTGTCGCGGTCCACCTGGCTGATGGCGGCGATGGAGGACATCGGTGCGGCGAAGGTTTGTCCGGCGATTTCAACGAGCAGTACTTCGGCGATGCTCATCGAGAACGGCATACTCAGCGTGAACTGGGTGCCTTTGCCGCGCAGCGAGTACACGCCAATCTGGCCGCGGCGCTGTTTGACCATTTCGTTGACCACGTCCATGCCGACGCCGCGCCCGGCCAGTTGCGACAGGGATTCGGCGGTGGAGAAGCCGGAGCGCAAGATGAGGGTGCTGAGGTAGGCTTCGTCGTGGGCGCGTTCGGGGTCGAGCAGGCCTTTGGCTTCGGCTTTTTCGCGGATGCGGTCGTAGTTCAGCCCCTGACCGTCGTCAATGAGGTCCACCGAGAGTTCGGCGGCGTGGACGGAGACGACCAGTTTGATGGTGCCGGTTTCGGGTTTGCCTGCGGCAAGCCGCTCTTCCGGTTTTTCGATGCCGTGCGCGAGCGAGTTGCGGATCATGTGTTCCAGCGCGGGCAGGATGTCTTCGAGCAGGCGGCGTTCGACTTCAACGTCGCCGCCTTCAAGGACGAAGTTGACGTCTTTGCCGACGCTTTTCGCGGTCTGTTTGACCAGGCGGCGCAGGCGCGCTTCGTGGACGTCAAACCGCATCAATTGCGTGGTGAGGAGGTGGTCCTGGATGCCGCGCTGGATGATGCCCTGCTGCGTCGAGAGGTTGCGCAGGATGATGTTGTCCTGGCTCAGCGTGTCTTGCAGGTTCTTGAGGTCGTCGATGGCCTCGGAGATTTGCCGCGACAACTGCTGGATTTCGGTGAAGCGGTCCATTTCCAGCGGGTCGAAGTGGGTGTCGTCTTCGCCCTGCTGTTCGCGGCGGTAGAGCAGTTGTGCTTCGGTTTCGCCGTCGAGGCGGCGCATTTGTTCGGCGATGCGGGCGGCGACGCGCGTCAGTTCGTTCAGGTTGAAGTCGGCTTCGCTGATGATGTTTTCCATGCGCGAGCGCATGATGGCGG
The DNA here is from genome assembly GCF_938028185.1 of uncultured Cardiobacterium sp. Classification (GTDB taxonomy): domain Bacteria; phylum Pseudomonadota; class Gammaproteobacteria; order Cardiobacteriales; family Cardiobacteriaceae; genus Cardiobacterium. Next base: position 8,886 of record NZ_CALJAH010000470.1, read on the forward strand.
TTTCGCCGGTCATCGCGATCATTTCGTCGAGCAGTTGCGCATCGACGCGGACGTAACGCGGCAGGTTGTCGGCGTTGGCGCTGTCTTTGTCTTTCGCGGCTTCGGTTTTTTTCTCTTCTTTTTTCTCCGGCTGTTCGTTGCCGTATTCGATGACGGATTCGACGCCTTCGGGTTTGCCGTCAAAGCCTTTGTCTTGAGCCTTGTCGTGTGCGTCGTGCGCCGGTTCCGCCGGACGGTCATCGTGATGCGGCGCATCGTGGTGATGGTCGTCGTGCGGACGCGCCTCGTGCGCGGCGGCGGGGGCATGGCTGTCGCCCGCGCCTGCACTGGCGGCACTTTCGGCGTGCGCGGCATG
>NZ_CALJAH010000471.1 GCF_938028185.1 uncultured Cardiobacterium sp.
CTGCGTACTGCCTTCGGCGACGCGCCTTGTCTGAAACTTTCGGTGGATGGCTATAAAAAATCCCCGGTCAACATTACCCGTTCAATAATGGACACACCTCCCGCCACACTCCCCATCCTCTACCGCGACGCGCATCTCGTCGCCATCAACAAACCGGCGGGCATCCCCGTACACCGCAGCGCGCTTGACCGCCATGCCGCCGTGACCGTGCTGCAACTGCTGCATGAGCAGACCGGGCTGAAAGGCTATCCGGCACACCGTCTCGACCGGCCCACCAGCGGCGTGCTGCTGCTCGCGCTGGACGCCGACACCGCTCGCCTGCTCGGCGAGCTGATTGCGGCACAGCGGCTGGACAAGCGCTATCACGCCGTGGTGCGCGGCTGGCTGGATGAGGCGGGCGAAATTGACTACCCGCTCACCTATCTCGCCGACAAAATCGCCGACCGCAACCGCCAGCGCGAGAAACCGCCGCAGGAGGCGCTGACCCGCTACCGCTGTTTGGCGCGCAGCGAAGTGCCGTTCGCCAGCGACGGGCGACATCCCACCTCGCGCTACAGCCTCGCCGAACTGCAACCGTTGCAGGGGCGCAAACACCAGCTTCGTCGCCACTTGAAGCACATTTTTCACCCCGTCATCGGCGACACCAGCCACGGCGACAATCGCCAGAACCGCGTTCTCACCGACCGCTGCGGCGCGTTGCGACTGATGCTGCACGCCAGCCGCCTGCAACTGCTGCATCCGCACAGCGGCGCACCGCTCGACCTGCACGCCGCAGTAGATGCGCACTGGGCGCACATCGCCGCCACGCTCGGTCTCAGCCCGCGATAAACCGCCGCACATCCTCCGCGTCAAACGGATACGGCAACTCGCGGTCGCCTTTCGCGTCAAACAACACCGGCACCAGCAAGTCATACTGCGCGCGCAGTGCTGGGTCGCGGTCAATATTGATACGCTGCACCTCAACCCCCATCTCGCACAACAGGGCGAAAGCATCGGCACACAAATGACAGTTCAGGCGGACAAACAGGCGGTAACGCATGGAAAATTCCCAAAAAGGCGCAGCCTAACCCGCCGCCCCGCCCGCCACAACAAAAGTTTGCCCACCGCCGTTGAACCCGTACAATGACGCCCGCAAAAGCCGCGGCATCGCCGCATCACCCATCGCTTCCATACTTGAAAAGGAGTACCCATGAGCGAAGAACAACAAACCCCCGTCGTCCTTGACATCCGCAAACTCTACGCAGGCGATATGTCCGTCGAAGTGCCGCACGCCCCGGAAATCTTCCAGCAGGAACTCAACCCGGAAATCAGCCTCGGCGTCGCCCACGAAATCAAAAAACTGCCGGAAGATAACTACTACCACATCAAACTGCGCCTGACCGTCACCGCCAAAGACGGCGAGCGCGTCATCTACCTGGTGGAAGTCGCGCAAAGCGGCATCTTTGAAATCAGCGGTCTGCCGGACGCCCAACTGCACCACGCGCTCAACGTCTATGCGCCGACCGTGCTCTACCCCTACGCGCGCGAAGCCATCAGCAACGCCATCAACCGCGCCGGATTCCCCAACCTCTACCTGCAACCGATCAACTTCGACCTCATGTACCAGCAGCGGATGCAGGAAGAAGCCGAAAAACAAGGCAACCATCCCGTCCAGTAATGGCCAACATCGCCGTCCTCGGCGCGGGCAGTTGGGGCACCGCGCTCGCATTACAACTGGCGCGCAACGCCCACAACATTACCCTCTGGGCGCACCGCCGCGAACACGCGGCGGCGCTCGGAGAAGCCCGCGAAAACCGCCGCTACCTGCCCGGCATCCCCCTGCCGCCCAACCTCACCGTGAGCGATGACCTCGCCGCGAGCGTTGCGGCGGCAGAACTCATATTGGCGGTCGTCCCCAGCCGCGCCTTCGCCGGACTGCTCCAAGACCTCAAACCGCACCTGCGCGACGGCACGCCGCTCATGTGGGCCATCAAAGGCTTTGAAGCGGGCAGCGGGCGACTTTTGACCGACGTCTTCCGCGACGCCCTCGGCGAACACCCGCACGCCATCCTCGCCGGGCCCAGCTTTGCCAAAGAAGTCGCCGCTGGACTACCAACCGCCGTCACCATCGCCGCCACCGACGACACGCTCGCACAAACCATTGCGCAACACTTCCACGGCAGCAACTTCCTCTGTTACACCAGCCACGACCTCACCGGCGTGCAAATCGGCGGTGCGGTGAAAAACGTCATCGCCATCGCAACAGGCATCGCCGACGGCCTCGGCTGCGGTGCCAACGCACGCGCCGCCCTCATCACCCGTGGCCTGCGCGAAATCACCCGCCTCGCCACCGCCCTCGGCGCAGAAGAAGAAACCCTGACCGGCCTTGCCGGCATGGGCGACCTCGTCCTCACCTGCACCGACGACCAGTCGCGCAACCGCCGCTTCGGCCTCGCGCTTGGCCGGGGCGACAGCGCCGAAGCCGCCAAGGCCGCCATCGGCCAAACCGTGGAAGGCGAAGGCGCGACGCACGACACCTACGCCCTTGCCCAACAACACGGCATCCGGATGCCCATCACCGAACACCTGCACCAGATGCTTGCCGGGAACAGCAGCCTCGAAGACACCTTCACCAGCCTGCTCAACCGCCAAATCAAACAGGAGCGGCACTGACCGGATAGCCGCATCGGGGCGGTTCATGACTCAGTATTTGACGAGATCCTGTAGCAATCCGCTCATTTTCTCGATGACACTTGCATCAGCCTGTTCAACAAATTCCACATTACGGCGGCGGAAATCCATCGACCTGAGCTGGACAGACAGCGCGACACCGCTGATTTTTTCACCATTGACGGCCACTTCGAGTTCAATACCGCGTACCGTTGAAGTAATCGGACAAACCAGCACCAATCCGGTGTGTTTCGCCATGATGGATTTACTCATCACCAGCGCCGGACGGCGTTTTTGAATCTCGCGCCCCGTTGCCGGATCAAAATCAATCATGACAATATCGCCCTGTTCGGGAAGGTAGAGGCTCACAAAACCTCCTTGCCGACAGATGACATTTCCAGCCATTCAACATCCTCTTCCGTCTGGAACATTTCCGGGGTCACCCCGGCAAACAGCGCTTCCAGGGAGCGCTCAGGACTCTCGCGTTGCAAGACGATTTTGCCGTCTTCCAGCCGGGCGGACAGGCGGTCGCCGATACCGGCACCAATCTGCTCCAAAAGCAGCTTGGGCAAGGAAATGATTTGTGCATTGCCGCTTTTGCGGATGATGAGGGTTGAGGTTGACATGATTGCTCCCGCATTGGTTTTACCCAAGTATAATCCAATGACAAAGATCCCATATATAAGTGAACCGCCCCCAAACCCCATGAAGAAAAAAACAGCGCTCCCTGTGCCCCAATAGCCGTACATCACACCATGCCCCTCGACATCCACTACGAAGACCCGGACATCTACGTCATCAACAAACCCGCCGGGTTGCTCTCCGTCCCTGGCCGTGGCGACGACAAATACGACAGCGTACAAAGCCGCTGCCAGGTTTACGCCCCTGCGGCAATGGCAGCGCACCGCCTCGACATGGCGACCAGCGGCCTCCTGCTCATCGCCAAACACAAGGCCGCCGAACGCCACTACAAACAAGAATTTGCCGCGCGCCGCGTCGAAAAACGCTACATCGCCGTCGTCCACGGCACCATTGCCGACGATCACGGCGACATCCACTACCCGCTCATCACCGACTGGGAACGCCGCCCGCGCCAAAAAATCTGCCATGAACACGGCAAAACCGCGCACACCAGCTACCAAGTGCTAGCCCGTGACGGCGCAACCACCCGCGTCGCCCTCATCCCGCACACCGGGCGCAGCCACCAACTGCGCGTGCACCTTGCCGCCATTGGCCACCCCATCCTTGGCGACGAATTCTATGCCGACGAAGAGCCGCCTGCCGCGCCGCGGCTGCTGCTGCACGCCGAAACCCTCGCCGTTGCCAACCTGCACGGAACCTTACAACGCTTTCACCTCGCCCCCGCCTTTTGAGCGACATAACCCGCTATAATTGTGCGACTTTTTACAACCCACCCTAACCGCAAGGAAAACCCATGAAACTGAACCAACTGGCACTCGCCATCCTCACCGCCACCGGCCTGCTCGTCGCCTGCTCCGACGAACCAAAAAAACCGGAAAAAGGCACAAAGACCGAACAAGCCGCACAAACCGCCACCCCGGCAGGCAACACCGCCCAACCGGGCGACCTCGCGCAACAAGCAGAAGACCGCTACCGCGCCAACATCGAGCTGATGAACACCGCCTACCAAAAAATGTACGGTCAGCACACCGCATGGCTCATCAAACAATACCAGGCTAGCGTCAGCGACTACCAGCGCGGCGACAACAGCGCAACCGCGACCAGCAAACTCACCTTCCAGTTCGGCCTGCCGCTGTTTGAAGGCGCCGACCAGCCCCTGACCCTCACCAATAAAGACACCATCACCTACAACAAAGAACTGCTCGACAAAGGCATCGTCGCGCACATTGACACCCAGGCAGACACCGAAGAAACCGGCAAACTCCTCAAAAAAATCCTCAAAGACAACCTCAACACCAGCGACACCAACCTCGACAGTATCCTCACCGGCCTCAGCAACACCAAAACCGCCACCGACCTCCATACCGACGGCAGCGTCCACGTCATCGCCGAAACCGCACCTTTCCAGGTACAAGAAGGCGATGACAGCCTTGACTTCAAAGGAATGAAACAAGAATTCCGCTACAACAACAAAACCTTCGCCGACGGCGTGATGGCGATGGACCTCACCGTCGAACCCTTCACCTTCACCGCCACCGACAAAAAAGACGGCGACAGCGCCACCGTCGCCTTCTCGCCCATCAAAGTCGAATACGCCATCAACGAAGACGGCACCCTCAAACTCAACACCAGCCCGCTCAAAAGCGAAACCACCGCCAAAGAAGGCCTCTTCATCTTTGAAGTGGATGGCATAGATGCCAACGGCAGCGGCGTCAAGTTTGATCCGGCGCTGATGGGCTACCTCGGCGACATTGACTACAACATCAAAAACATCCACGTCACCTACAACGGCGACCAGCGCCCCTTCGGCGACATCACCGGCAAAAGCAGCACCCGCAAAAACAGCGGCGACAACTACGATGCCCGCGACGAAATGACCTGGAACATCAACGGCGCGACCCTCAAACGCCTCGTCCCGCAAATCCCGGTTGAACCGCAAAGCCTGCGCATCAGCGCCAGCATGGAAAACTTCTCCGCCGCCAGCAAACAGGCCTTCCTCGAAAGCTACATTGCGCTCATCGCCGGCCTTAACGCCGCCCAAAAAACCAGCGCTGCCAACATGGTTGCAGGCGACACCATCAATACGCCTGCGGCCGCCACAACCGCCGCCCCGGCAGAAAACCAAACCGCCGACACCGCGACCGACGCCAATGCTGAAACCGCAGCCAGCGTACCTGCGACCGACGCCAATGCCGAAACCGCAGCCAGCGCGGCTGCGTCCGACATCAATGCCGAAACCGTGACCAGCGCAGCCGCCAGCACCGCAACGGCATCCAGCACACAAACAGCCGCCGACAACGAAAAAGCCGCGGCCGGGTACGAAAAAATCGCACAAGAAAAACTCCAGACCGTGCTGCAAGAACTCGTCAAAAACAAAACCCGCCTCAGCTTCGGCCTCGAAGGCACGACCGACAGCGGCAAAGCCAGCTTCACCAGCAGCGTCGGTATTCGCGCCGACAGCACTGCCACCCCGGAAGCCTGGCAACAAGCCTTTGACAACCCGAAAGAATTGCAAGAGCTGCTGCGCAACAACCTCGACCTGCACGCCGAAGCCCGCATCAACAAAAAACTGGCAGAAAAACTGGAACTCGTTCCGCTCATCGAAAGCCAGGGCGCGGCATTCATCACCATTGACGGCGAAGACTACGTCGCCAAACTGGACAACGATAACGGCACGCTAAAAATCAACGGCAAACCGCTGCCCTTCTAATCATTTGCCCCAACCTCAAAAACCCCGCCACGGCGGGGTTTTTTTATAGCCATCCACCGAAAGTTTCAGACAAGGCGCGTCGCCGAAGACAGTACG
>NZ_CALJAH010000472.1 GCF_938028185.1 uncultured Cardiobacterium sp.
TGCTCGATGTGTCTGGCGATGAACGCCGACCGCATTCCAGCGGGCAAGCGCTGCGCCTCCACCTCGAACCGCAATTTTGAAGGGCGGCAAGGACAGGGCGCGCGCACCCATCTGGTCAGCCCGGCAATGGCAGCCGCAGCGGCGGTTGCCGGGCGCTTTGTTGATGTGCGGGAGTGGTTGGCATGAAGGCGTTTACCGTTGAACGCGGCGTATTAGCGCCGCTCTTTCGCAGCAATATCGACACCGACGCGATTTTGCCGAAGCAGTATTTGAAGCTCATCAGCAAGACGGGTTTCGGTCAGTATCTTTTCGATGACTGGCGCTATCTGCCCGACCGCGTCCCCGACCCGGCGTTTATCCTCAACGAAGCGCGTTACCAGGGGGCGAAATTCCTGCTCGCCGGGGCGAATTTCGGCTGCGGTTCCTCGCGTGAACACGCGGTGTGGGCGCTCGATGAATACGGCTTCCGCGCCATCATCGCGCCATCGTTCGGCGACATCTTCTATAGCAACTGCTTCAAAAACGGCGTGCTGCCCGCGCAAGTCAGCGCCGCCGACGCCGAAGCGCTGCTCGCGGCGACGCAGGCGGCGGAGACGGCGGAGACGGTGTCGATTGAAGTCAATCTGGACACGCAGACCATCCAATGCGGGGCGGCGAGTTACCCGTTTACAATTGATAGCTTCCGCAAACACTCGCTGTATCATGGCCTCGACGACATCGGGCAAACGCTGCAACACGCCGACGCTATTCGCGCCTTTGAAGCGCGGCACCGGCAACAATTTCCCTGGCTTTTCAAGGAGCAAACATGAAAAACATCCTCCTCCTCCCCGGCGATGGCATCGGCCCGGAAATCATGGCAGAAGCGGAAAAAGTCCTGCATTTATTACAAGAACAGGCGGAGCTGGCGGTCGCGCTCGATTACGCCGACCTCGGCGGTTGCGCGGTTGATGCCACGGGCGAACCCTACCCGGAAGCGACCCGCACCAAAGCCCGCGCCGCCGATGCGGTGCTGCTCGCCTGCGTCGGCGGGCCAAAATGGGACAATCTCCCGCGCGCGCAACGCCCGGAAACCGGCCTGCTCGCCATCCGCGCCGATTTGGGACTATTCGCCAACCTGCGCCCGGCACACGTCATGGACGCGCTGATAGACCGCTCCGCGCTCAAACCCGAACGGGTGCGCGGGCTGGACATCCTCATCGTGCGCGAACTCACCGGCGGCATCTACTTCGGCCAGCCGCGCGGCATCGAAACCAACGCGGCGGGCGAACGCGAGGGCTACAACACCCTGCGCTACAACGAAAGCGAAGTGCGCCGCATCGCCCGCGTCGCCTTTGAAGCGGCGCGTGGCCGGCAAAAACGCCTCTGCTCGATTGACAAAATGAACGTGCTGGAAAGCTCGCAACTGTGGCGGGAAACCGTGGAAGCCGTCGCCGCCGACTACCCCGACGTCGCGCTGACGCATATGCTGGTCGATAATGCCGCGATGCAGCTCGTGCGCGATCCGCGCCAGTTCGACGTCATCGTCACCGGCAACCTCTTCGGCGACATCCTCTCCGACGAAGCCTCAATGCTCACCGGCTCGATTGGCCTGCTACCGTCTGCATCCTTGCGCGACGACGGCGTCGGCCTGTTTGAACCCGTACACGGCTCCGCGCCGGACATCGCCGGCAAAGGCATTGCCAACCCTTACGCGATGCTGCTCTCACTCGCCATGCTGCTGCGCCATTCACTTAAAGAAGACAGTTTGGCGTGGTTGCTGGAAAACGCCGTCAAAGAAAGCATCGCGCAGGGATACCGCAGCGCCGACATTGTTGCAGACGGGCAACAACCATACGGTACCGCCGCCATCGGCGATGCCGTCTGCAATTACCTGGAAGCAGCATTATCACGGGGTTGGTAAAACATTACTTGCTTGTATAACAACTGCTGCTATAATCTCAATGTTGTTTTTATGATACCGCCGTAGATGCAATACGGCTCAGGAGCACAAAATGAACAGGAATCAAACACCTGCACGTCTGCGCCACACCGTTGCACTGGCAGTCGGTCTGGGGTGCAGCAGTGCCGCCATCTCCATCGGCCTCGGCCCTATCCACGTCAACTCCAGCATTGGCCAGCCGATGAGCGCCACCATCCCGGTAGATGGCATGACTGCCGCTGCCGCCAAAGGTGCAACCGTTCAGCTTGCCAGCCCCGCGGCCTATCGCGCCCAGGGCGTAGAACTGCTGCCCATCCACAAAAAACTGCGCTTCAGCCTGGTACCGTCTGGCAAAGGATACGTCATCCGCGTCACCAGCACCGCCACCATCCGCGAGCCGTTCGTCAACTTCATGCTGACCATCAACAGCAACGGCAGCACCGTCACCCGCGAATACGCCGCCTTCTTTAACGCCGACCCGCTCAACCCGAACGCTGCCGAACCGATGGCCATCATCGAAAAACCGACCCTGGCGGACAGCGACAGCAAAGGCAAGAAAAAAGGCAAAAAAGACAAAGCCGAAAACAGCGAACGCGAACTGCTGCCCATCGGCGAACCCGAATCACGCAGCGCGCTGGCAGACAACCGCAAGGCGGCAAAAAGCGAGCCCGTACTGGCGAACCCGAAAAAAGACAAAGAAAAAAACAAAAAAGACAAAGCCAAAGAAAAAGAACAACTGGCTGCGCGCAACAAGGCAGCAGCGCCCTTGCGTGCGGCCAGCGCCGACAGCGAAGGCTGGGGCGGACACGACCTTGCCACCCAACCCAAACAGGCGCGGCCGGCACTGGCCGACCGTGGCAACAACGACAACGACAACGGCGACGGTGGCTACTCCTACTACTCCGCCTCGGTCAAACCGGGCAGCATCCCGGTGGGCAGCAAATACGGCCCGGTCAAATCAAACGAAACCCTGTTCTCCATTGCCAACGCCGCGCGTCCGTCCGAATCCGTCTCCATCCAGCAGATGATGCGCGCCATCTACGATGCCAACCGTGGCTCCTTCGCCCATAACGACATGGGCAACCTGATGGTCGGCAGTACCCTTACCATCCCCGATCCGGGCGCCGCTGCCATGCCTGCCGCCAAAACCGAAATTGCCGACAACGGCGCCAAGGCCAAAGCGGAGGCGAAAAAAGCCGAAAAAGCGGCAAAAGACAAGGCCGATGCCGCCAAAGCCGCCGCTGCGGGCGCAGCCGCTGCCACCGCCGACAACGCGCTGGCACAAAACGACGCTGCCGAAGCCAAAGCAGCCACCGACACCCCGGCAGTCGCCACCGAACTGGCACAAAACAACAACGCTGGCGACCAGGACAACAAAGCCGCCGCGCCCGCACCCGAGGTGGCGCAAAACGATACCCCCGCTGCCCCGGCAACTCCCGAAAATGCCGCGGAAAACGCCCCGCTGGATAGCAATGCGCTGACCCTGGACGGTGCCGACACCCTCGTCGCCGCCAACAACCCGCAACCGAAACCGCAACCCGACGCCAGCCCCGAACCCGAACCGGTTGACCTCACCGCCGACAACCCGGCGCCGGAAGTCGCCGCCAACGATACCCCGGCAGACACCGTTGCCGTACAACCCGAACCCGTTACCCCGCCCGCACCAGCCGAAGAAACCCCGCCGGTGGAAGTCGCCAGCAACGACGCCGCACCAGCACCGGCCGCGCCTGCTGTCGTGCCGGAAATGAAGAGCGAAACCATCGCTGCGGTTGCCCAGGAAAAACCGGAAGACAAAATCTCCAGCGGCCTGCCGTTGCCGCTGTTGGCCGCTGCAGGCACCGGCGTTCTCGCCCTCGGTGGTGCCGCCGCCTTCATGCTCGCCAAGCGCAAACGCCGTGACGACAGCGACGAAGACAGCATCGAAGAATTTAGCGCGGCAGACATCGAGCGTCTCGCCGCCGAAATGGACAGCAGCGAAAGCCAAAAAATCGGCGACAAAGTCGGCGAAGTCAAAATCCGCAACGCCGCCCCCGCTAGCACCGACGTGGACGGACTGGAACGCTTGGATGCGCAACTCTCCGAACTGGACGACCTCAACAAAAAATTCTCCGGTCTGCCCAAATACCGCGACGAATACGACGACGGCGAACCGCACTCCGCCGACGAACTGCCGGACGACTTCTTCAAAGACCTGGAAATCCCGGAAGACGAACCCGCCGCACCGGTCGCCGCCGTGGCAGGCAACGACCGCGCGAAACAGGAGCCGACCGCGATTGCCGTACCGCCTGCCAGCGACAGCGACGAAGACTACGACTTCTTCAACGACCTTGAAAAACTGTCCGCCGAAGACGAGCCCGCAGCTCCGCTGAAAAACGGCAAGGACCACACCGCCAAAGCCGAGCCGCACCTTTCCGCCGCGCCTGCTGCCGAAGCAGAAGACAGCTTTGACGACTTCCTCGCTTTTGCCAGCGAAGACGCGCCTGCCGCTAAACCGGCGGCCAAAGCCGAAGCCACCCCGGTCGCGGAAGAAAAAGACGACTTTGATGACTTCCTCTCCTTCGCCAGCGACGAAGAACCCATCGCCCAACCTGCGGCGAAAGCCGAAACCGCGCCTGTTGCCGAAGAAAAAGATAACTTTGACGACTTCCTCGCTTTCGCCGAAGAAGAACCGGCAGCACCCGCTACCAAAGCGGAAAACAAGGTAGAACACGCCGACAAAACCGCCGCCGAGCCGGAAGACGACTTCGACTTCCTCTCCTTCGCCGAAGAAGAGCCCGCTGCCCCGGCCAAACAGCCCGAAGCGGTCAAAGCCGAACCCGCTCCAGCTGCTGACGCAGGCGACGACTTCGACTTCCTCTCCTTCGCCGAAGAAGAGTCCGCTGCCCCGGTCAAACAGCCTGAACCGGCCAAAGCCGAACCCGCCCCGGCTGCCGACGCGGGCGACGATTTCGACTTCCTCTCCTTCGCCGAAGAAGAACCCTCCGCCCCGGCCAAACAGCCCGAAGTGGCCAAAGCCGAACCCGCGCCAAAAGCCGCAGACGATGCAAAAGAAGCCGAAAAACCGGCGGCACATCACACCGTGGTCAGCGACGCGGTCGTCATCGCCGCCGAACCTGCCGCAGAAACCCAAAGCGATGCGCTCGATTTCTTCGCGCTGGAAGACGAACCGGCACGCTCCCCCGAAGCGGCCGCCCCGGTTGCCGCCGCTGACGATGACGAAACCCTCGACTTCTTCAGCGACAACAGCAGCAACAGCGAAACTGTCGCTGCCGCCAAAGCCGAACCGGCACCCGCTGCCAAACCTGCCCCGGCTGCCACCGTCGCCCCTGCCGCCTCGGATGCCGACGTGGACGTGGAAGCGATGGAAATCAACCTCGACATGGCGACCTCCTTCATCGTCATGGGCAAGGCAGAAAAAGCACGCTCCTGGCTGGACGAAGTCCTCGAATCCGGCAGCGAATCACAAAAAGTCCGCGCCCGCAGTATGCTGGCACAACTCGACAAATAACCATGACCACACGCTATGCCGTCGGCCTTGAGTACGACGGCACGCAATATGCGGGCTGGCAGCGCCAGCCCTTTTTTGCGTCCACCATCCAGGAACAGGTCGAACGCGCCCTGGGGCAAGTCGCCGCGCACACGGTGGAAACCACCTGCGCCGGGCGCACCGACGCGGGCGTACACGCCACCGCGCAAATCATCCACTTCGACAGCGACGCCGTGCGCAGCGACTTCGCCTGGCTGGCAGGCGGCAACCGCTACCTGCCCGCCGACATCCGCCTGCAATGGATACAGGCCGTCCCCGCCGACTTCCACGCCCGCTACAGCGCGCGCGAACGCCACTACCGCTACCTCATCCGCCACCACGCGCAACCCTCCGCCCTGTGGGCGCACCGCTGCCACTGGCACAAAAAAGCGCTCGACGCCGTCGCGATGCACACTGCCGCGCAGGCACTCATCGGCGAACACGACTTCAGCGCCTTCCGCGCCGCCGAATGCCAGGCAAAAAGCCCGTGGCGCTACATCCGCTGCATCGACGTGCGCGAACGCGGCGGCTGGCTCGCGGTGGACATCAGCGGCAACGCCTTCCTGCACCACATGGTGCGCAACATCGTCGGCACGCTGCTCGCCGTCGGCGATGGCCGCCGCAGCACCGCCTGGCCGGGCGAAGTCCTTGCCAGCCGTGACCGCCGCTGCGCAGGCGTCACCGCGCCCGCGCACGGGCTCTATCTCCACGGCGTCAGCTACCCGCCGGAGTACGCGCTGCCCGCCTTCCCGCCCGCCTGGATACCCGATGAATTTCAATGAATTGCTGCCGCTGGCGAATGCCGACGACATCCGCCGCCTTGACCGCCTCAGCTGCGAACGCCAGGGCATCAACGCACTACAACTGATGGAGCGCGCCGCGACGCGCTGCACCGCCAAACTGCTGGAACTCTACCCGGATAACCACCACTGGACGGTAGTCGCAGGCGCGGGTAACAACGGCGGCGATGGCCTCGTCATCGCACGCCAACTGTTCATGCGTGGCGACCGCGTACACGTCTATCGCCCGCAACACCGTCCCTGTGGCGCCGACCACGACGCCAACGC
>NZ_CALJAH010000473.1 GCF_938028185.1 uncultured Cardiobacterium sp.
CAGGGATACAAATTCCAAAAAACGTATGCCTTTGCCTGGTTTGGAAAGAGGTCTATTAAACCGGTAGCATGGCACGGTGAAGGACGGACATGAAAAAGCCCCGCTTGTGGTACAGGCGGGGCTGATTTTTGCGCGTGCTTTTATGGGGTAATCGCGCCGCGACTGCCCTGGAAGACGGCGACGCCGTCGTTGTCTGCGTCCTGTATTCTGCCGGAGATTTCTGCGGCACCGGGCCCCCATAAACGGGCGTTATAGCGCATGGCGCCGCCAGTATTACCGGTTGCGGTACCGTTTAGTTCCGCAACGACAAAGTCGTCGCTGTTATCCAGGGTGAGTCGTGCCGGCCGCAGGGTGATGTCGCCGTAGCGGCCCAGCCCCGCGATTTTGCCCTGTCCTTCTTTTTTGCCGAAATCGACTTGATAGGCGAGTGTGCCTTTGGCATCGTTGTTGAAGGCAACGCCGTTGTAGGTCGCCTTGCCGCTATTGGGCATTTCGCCAATCAGCGGCTCTACGCCGTAGGCCAGGCGCAGGGAGAGACCTTTATCTGTTTTCTGGATGTAGGCGCCGCTATAGAATCCGTTGTAGCTGCGGATTTGGGCGGTGTCACGAATGCCGGAGCCGTCAGTAAAGACGCTTTGTCCAGTCGCGTCATACCATCCCTGCGGCAGGTTGCGGATGTTTACTTTCAGTTCGTTGTTGGTGAGGGAGATGAGTTTTTGGCCATCAACGAGGGTATCGACGGACATATCACCACGGAAGGGGATGGTCTTGTTTTTGACTTCATCGAAGCGTTTTTGGTAGAGGGCGGCGTTTGGGGTGTTGGTGTCGGGCGGCGTTTGCGGTTTGGGATCGGCGGTATTGTCGCCATCACCACCACCGCCTCCGCAGGCACAGAGCAGGGTAGTTGTACTCAAGGTGAGTATAAAGTTCTGGATTTTCATGGTTATCTCCGTTTAGGTGTATAGCCATCCACCGAAAGTTTCAGACAAGGCGCGCCGCTGAAGGCAGTACGCAGTTGTACGGCGAAGCGGCGCAACACCGTATGAGGCTTTCGGTGGATGGCTATAAATCCCGCCTTGTGGCGGACGAGGGGGTTCAAAGCTCGCTTTCGTTTTGGCGGCGCAGGTAAGCGGTTTCGCTCGGCAAGGTGATTTCGATGCGAAGGCCGGGCTTGTTGTCGTGCAGTTGCAGGCTGCCATTGTGCAGCGCAACGATGGCGCTCACTAGCGAGAGACCGAGGCCGTTGCCGGGGGTGCTGCGCGCGCTGTCCAGTCGCACGAAGCGTTTCAAGACTTCGTCGCGTTTGTCCGGCGGGATGCCGTGGCCGTTGTCGCCGACGCTGACGTGGATGTTTTCGCCGCGTTGTACGGCGGTCAGGGTGATGTGGCCGCCGCTGGGGGTGTATTTGACGGCGTTGTCCAAGAGGTTGGTGATGCCCTGGGCGATGAGCTGACGGTTGCCCATGATGTCCAGGCCGCGCTCGATGTGTGCTTCAAAGGTGTGTTCGCCTTCTTCGGTCATGACGTCGTAGAGTTCGGCCAGGTCGTCGCAGATGGCGCTCAGGCTTTCGTGTTTAAAGTCGTCCTTGGCGCGGCTTTCGACTTGGGCGATGTTTAAGAGCGCGTTGAAGGTTTTGAGCAGGTTTTCGGCGTCTTCGACGGAGTCGGCGATGACTTCGCGCAACTCGCCGACGCTGCTGTTGCGGTCGAGCAGCGCCACTTCCATGCGGTTGCGCATCCGGTTGAGCGGGCTGCGCAGGTCGTGCGCGATGTTGTTGGTGACTTGCCGCTGGCTGGTGATGAGTGCTTCGATGCGGTCGAGCATATGGTTGAGGTCGCCCGCGAGCTGGCTCATTTCGTCGGCGTCGGTGGCGCGGGTGAGGATGCGTTCGGAGAAGTCGCCATCGACGATGCGTCGCGCGGTGCGGCTGATACGCGAGATGCTGTGGATGATGATGTAGCCGATGAGGAAGCTGCCGATGAAGGAGGCAATGAGGAGGAGGCCGGTGACGTAGATGCTGTTGTTGAGCATCCGCTTCAGCATTTTGCGCTCGTTGCTGGTGTCGTAGGCGGTGATGAGGGTGTAGCGGTTGTCGGCGGTATTGACGATGACGACGCGCATGACGAGGTTGAGGCGCAGGTCGCCGTCAGTGGGGTTGCCGGGGTTGAGGCGGCAGAGGTCGGCAACGCTGCTGTCCAATATGATGAGGTCGGCGGCGCTGCTGTCAAATGCGGCGGGATCGTTGTTGCGGCGGCTGGTAAAGGGCAGGCCGTTGCTGCCGCTGCCTTGCGGCTGTGGTTTGGCGGTGACGCAGAAGGTGATGTTGGGGTCGCCGGGGACGCGCTCGATGATGCCGAGTACCGGGGTGTAGAGGCCGATGCTGGTGCGTTCTTCAAAGCGGCGGCGCAGGCTGGTGGTTTCGGCGAGCAGGCGCGAATCGATTTGTTCGCGAATTTCTTTTTCGGCGCTGCGGTAGAGGGTGTACATCGAGATGCCGGTGACGAAGCTCGATGCGAGGGTGAAGAGCAGGGAAAATTTGAAGGCGGTAGTTTTTACCGCCTTCCCCCAGTCGCGCAGCCGCTTAGTTATAGCCGTTTGGGTCATAGAGGCTATATCCTGCGCCGCGTTCGGTGTGAATCAAGGGTGGGTCGAAGTCTTTGTCGATTTTGCTGCGCAGACGCGAGATGTGGACGTCAATGACGTTGGTCTGCGGGTCAAAGTGGTATTCCCACACTTTTTCGAGAAGCATGGTGCGGGTGACGACTTGGCCGGCGTTGCTCATCAGGTATTCAAGCAGGCGAAATTCGCGCGGTTGCAGGTTGATTTTTTTGCCGCTGCGCGTGACTTTGCGTTTCAGGCGATCCAGTTGCAGGTCGGCGACTTCGAGCATCATCTGGTCCTGGATTTCGCCACCACGGCGGCGGGTCAGCGCCTGCACGCGCGCGAGCAGTTCGGAGAAGGCGTAGGGTTTGACGAGGTAATCGTCGCCGCCCGCCGCCAGTCCTTCGACGCGGTCATCCACTTCGCCAAGGGCGGAGAGGATGAGTACCGGGGTGCTCATGCCGTCCTTGCGCAGTTTTTCGATGACGGAGAGTCCGTCCAGTTCGGGCAGCATCCGGTCCACGATAAGGATGTCGTACTGGCCGCTTTGCGCCATCGACAAGCCTTCGGTACCGGTGTGCGCGGCATCGACGACATAGCCGCTTTCACTCAGACCCTTGGTAATGTAGGCTGCGACGTCTTTGTCGTCTTCGATGATCAGAACGTGCATGAAGTTCTCCTAAGTTTTCTTTAATCGCCTGTTTCGGGCAATGTAAGGTGGATTTAGCCAGAATATGCGCCCTATCTTAAAGCAATCAGAGGTATTCATGAATAAAACATTGGTTATATTGACTCTCGCACTCACCGCCCCTTTGAGCCTTGCCGACCCCGCGCCGGACTTCACCGCGCTCGTTTCCAAAACCAAGGACGCGGTGGTGAGCATTGAAGTGGAAAGCCGCGTCAATACCCCTTCCACCATTAACGGCATCCCGCCGGAAATCTTTGAAGATTTCTTCGGCATTCCTGATCCCTTCGGCGGTCGCCAATTCGCCGAGCCGCAAAACGAACAGCGCATCCTGCAAGGACAAGGTTCCGGCTTCATCATCGACAGCGACGGCTATATCCTCACCAACGCCCACGTCGTTGAAGGCGCGGAAAAAGTGCGCGTCCAGCTCAACAATAACAAGGAATACAACGCCGACGTTATCGGCCTCGACAAACGCACCGACGTCGCCCTCGTCAAAATCCAGGGCGACCACCTCCCGGTCGCCAAAATCGGCGATTCCGACCAGGTACAAGTCGGCGACTGGGTACTCGCCATCGGCTCGCCCTTCGGCTTCTCCCACACCGCGACGCAGGGCATCGTCAGCGCGGTGGCGCGCAACCTGCCCAGCGGCGACTACGTTCCCTTCATCCAGACCGACGCCGCCATCAACCCCGGCAACTCCGGCGGGCCGCTGTTTAACAGCAAGGGCGAAGTCATCGCCATCAACTCACAAATCTACAGCCGCAGCGGCGCCTTTAACGGGCTGGCCTTCTCTATCCCGATCAACATGGCGAAAAACATCGCCGACCAGTTAAAAGACAAAGGCGAAGTCGTGCGCGGCTGGCTCGGCGTGCGCCTGCAAGGCCTGGACCAAAACCTGGCCGAATCCTTCGGCATGGAAAAACCGCAAGGCGCGCTGGTTGCCCAGGTTGAAGAAAACTCGCCCGCCGCCAAGGCCGGAATCGAGAGCGGCGACGTCATCCTCCAGTACAACGGCAAGGCAGTGAACAAAACCGCCGACCTGCCCGCGCTGGTCGCCAGCACGCCGATTGGCGACAAAATTGAAATCAAACTGCTGCGCGACGGCAAAGAACAAACCGTCACCGCCGAAATCGGCAACCTCAACGACGGTAGCGACAACGGCGGCTCCGCCAAAGCCACCGCCGCCGCGCGTGGCTTGAGCCTGAGCGCGCTTGATGACGACGACCGCGAAGAGCTCGGCTTCCGTGGCAAAGGCGTGCGCATCAGCGGCGTCAAGGCAGGCTCGGCGGCAGAGCGCTCCGGCCTGCGCCAAAACGACATCATCATCGGCGTCGGCGGCAAGCGCGTCGAAGACGTCAAAACCGCGCGCCGCCTGCTGGAAAAAGCCAACAGCAAACGCCCCGTGCCGCTGCTCATCTACCGCAACGGACAGAACCTTTACCTGGCGTTGCAGCCGTAAAGCGTTCGCCGCGCACCGTTCATCGCCTCCCCCTCTCCCCTGGTGTACCGGGGGTAGGGCGGGAGGCCATTTTTTTACCGGTACACCGCCATCAGATCGTGGGCGAAGGGCGTCCACAGCACGTGTTTCAGGCCGCCGTCCCTGAGGCGGGCGTTGCTCCAGCTGTTGCAGGTGTTGAACAGGCTGTAGCTGCCGTGCGCTTCGTAGAAGGCGTCGTGGTCACCGTAACCGCGCCCGGCGAGGACGAGGGCACGACCGTCATCGCCCGTGCGCAGGCTGGCGCGGATACCGGCAACGAGCGCGCGGTATTCGTCACGGCTGACGGCGATGGCGATACTGTTGACGGTCGCACGCAGCGGCGGCAGGTAAGTGGCGTGAATGATGGTGGCGCCGCGACCGCTGATGGCATTGACGGCGGTTGCGAGTTTCAGGTCGCGCCATTGTGGCGTTTCGAGATAGAAGGCGCGGTCGCCCCAGCCGAAGGCGACGTAGGCGGGGGTAAAGGTCAGGGCGCGCGCGTCGTCGGGGCTGATGACCGTGCTCCAGTCGAAGGTGTCATTGGCCAGCGGCAGGGCGAGGTCGGTGTGGACGCCGTTGTCGAGCAGGTAAATGGTGATGTCGCGGACGCCGTCGTGCCGTGCGGGGGCGTACACGATATGGCCGCAAATCAGCGCGGCGGCGAGCCAGACGAGCGGCAGGGCGAGGAGGGCGGCGAGGATTTTGCCACAAAGGCGGAGCATGGCAGTTTCCGGTTTATTTACGCAGCAGGGCGGGCAGGAGTTGCGAGATTTTGAGCATATCGCTGATAAAGACGGCTTCCAGGATCAGCAATAACAGCGGCAGGAAATAAGGCAGCAGACTTTGCAGCACCAGGCGGATGTGCCGGTACAGCCGAACCAGCCCGGTGATGGGGTAGTCCCGCTTCATCTCCAGGGTGGCGGCGAGGTAGTCGATGCGTTTGTGGTTTTCGGTATCGGCAAGGAGGCGGGAATATTCTTTGTGCAGGCGGGCCAGTATCGCCTCGTGGTCGTCGTCCTGTTGGCGTGGGCTGTCAAGTTCGCGGTTTAGCGCTTTCAGGTGGTCGGCGCACTGGCCGAGCTTGTCTGCCCGCGCCTCGTATTGGGCGGTGCCGATGACCACGGAATAGACGAGCACGGCCACAGCGAGAAAGGTGGACATCATGTTGAGTACGGTGGGCGGGAAGGCCAGCTCAACATTGGTGTTTTGCATCAGCGGGATGAAAATCAGGCCGAGCGAGAGCAGGGTGGTACTGAAAAAGGCAAACCTGCCCTGGCGACGCAGGCGTTCGGCAGCATTGAAACGGCATTTGGCGGTGACGCGCACGCTGAGCTGGAATTTGTATAGCCGTCCACCGAAAGTTTCAGACAAGGCGCGTCGCCGAAGACAGTACGCTTTTGTACGG
>NZ_CALJAH010000474.1 GCF_938028185.1 uncultured Cardiobacterium sp.
TGTACGGCGCGGGTTTCCCTAAAAAATGGCTTCGCCATTTTTTAGGGTGCCCGGTTAGGCGACGCAACACCGTATGAGGCTTTCGGTGGATGGCTATATATCGCGGGACAATCTTGCCCGCAAGGCAACACACCTTGTCCCGCCGCGCGGCTAATCATCGCGCGGCAAGCCCGCTACACTGCGCGCCATCCATCCACAAACCAAGAGGAACCCTCATGGAAAACATCGCCAACAAAACCGTCATCATCACCGGCGCATCAAGCGGCCTCGGTGCCGAAACCGCGCGCCATCTCGTGCAAAACAGTGCGCACGTCATCCTCGGCGCCCGTCGCCTTGACCGCCTGCACCAGCTCGCCGACGAACTCGGCATCAGCCACGACCATTGCGTGCAGACCGGCGTCGCCGACCTCGCGCAAGTGCAGGCGCTGGCGCAGCGCGCGTTCGACCTCTATGCCGCATTGACGTGCTGCTCAACAACGCCGGCGTCATGCCGCTGTCGCTGCTCGAAGAGCTGAAAGTGGACGAATGGAACCAGACCATCGACATCAACATCCGTGGCGTCTTGCACGGCATCGCCGCCGTGCTGCCGACGATGAAAGCGCAAAAAAGCGGGCAAATCATCAACGTCTCCTCCGTCGCCGGACACGTCTGGGGGCCGATGTGCGCCGTCTATAGCGCCAGCAAAACCGCGGTGCGTGCCATCAGCGAAGCGCTGCGCAAAGAAGTCAAACCCTACAACATCCGCAGCACCATCCTCTCGCCGGGGGCGGTAGCGAGCGAGCTCAAGCACGGCTCCTCATCAGCAACCGCCAAAGGCGCGATGGAAAACTTCTACGCCGCCAACGAAATCCCCGCCGCGAGCTTCGCCCGCTGCGTGCTCTTTGCCATCAGCCAGCCGGAAGAAGTCGATGTGAACGAAATCATCTTCCGCCCGACACGGCAGGAAGTGTAAAAACAGGTTGCAGAGGCGGTTAGCGATAGCGTAACCGCCCGACTCATTGCTGCGGGCGGTTACGACGCAGGCGTCTAATAACCTGTTCAAAATCCCGGTCATCCGCACAAATTCGAATTGCTGCGCCGACTTCCCCCTCCCCTGCAGGGCGCGCAGCGCCCGCAGCGGGGGAGGGTCGGGGTGGGGGTGAGCGATATTGCTCATGAACTAAAATTCCTGTTTTTCAATGGTCTTGCCACCCTCAGCCCTGCCCTCTCCCACAGGGAGAGGGAGCATATTAGCTGTTTTCCCGGTTTTCAGTTCCCTGCACAAGCACACGGAAAAATGCGATTCCCCAAGATTTTGAACAGGTTCTGAGGCTTTGGGGCTGTTTACAATTCAACCCTGCCCCGTTGCGGGCTTCGCTCTGCGGTCATCCACCAAACTGCTCCCTGGTCGGGGTGGGGGCAGCAAACCATCCGCGTCAGCGACTGCATATAAAACGAATTGTAAACAGCCCATAGGGGGGGGACTATAACCACCTTTTGACACCCTAGGCGGAAGACTGCACAATCCGGCGACACCCTAATCCCCGCACCCGATGAAACTGAACCTCCTCGGCGAACCGCCCGTACCGCCGCCCGCCGCGCACCGCATCAATCGACCCGAAGACGCCACCGGCGACTACTACCTGCACTGGCGCGACGACCGCTACCACCTCTGCGACCGCCAGCAGCGCCATCCGCCGCTCACTCTCGACCTTGCCGACTACCTCGGACGCCGGGGCAGCGAAACCCTGCCGAAAACCCTGCGCGGCATGGCCGGTGCGCACATCGCCGACGCCACCGCCGGCTGGGGCAAAGACGCCTGGCTGCTTGCCAGCCGCGGTTTTACCCTCACCCTGTATGAGCGCAACCCCTACCTCGCCGCCCTGCTCGCCGATGCCCTGCAACGCGCCCGCGCCGACCCGCGCAGCGCCACCATCGCCGCCCGCCTTGAGCTCGTCCATGCCGACGCGGCGACCGCGCTCGCCCCTGCCAGCTTCGCTGCGGTGTACCTCGACCCGATGTACCCGGAGCGGCGCAAAAACGCGAAAGTGAAAAAACAGATGCAGGCACTGCAACAACTGCTTGGCCACAGCGACGACGACGCGACGCTGCTCGCCCGCGCCCGCCTTGCCGCCACCCGCCGCGTCATCGTCAAACGCCCGCAACACGCGCCACCACTCGCCGGCATCACGCCCGATTACCACATCGACGGCCCCAATACCCGCTACGACATCTATCTCGCGCCACAATAAAAATGGATGTATGAGACAAAAATGTTTTAGAACCCGTTCAAGATCCCGGGTTATCCACAATAGCTATACATCCAAAGCCTCAGACAAGGCGCATCGACGAAGACAGTACACATTTGCACGGTGAGAGATGCAATGCCGTATGAGATTTAGGGTGTGTTTACAATTCAGCCTTGGGATTTTGCAGGTTGAGTTAGGCGTAGTAGCCGACTGGAACAGCTTGCGTAGCAAGAAACCCAATAATGGAATATGTTCGGCATTCGACTTGTTGAGTCTTTCTCGCTGCACGAGCTGTTCCAGTCGCTCGTGCCTCGCTAACCCAACCTACGAACAAAATCATCGTGTTATGATCAATTGTAAACGGCTCCCGACAGCTTGTGGTGTGAATGTTTTCTATAGCCCAAATCTTGGCGCATACATCGAGAAAGTTGTGCGGGCATTCCAGCTCGCCGCGCAACACGGTTGTAGCTGCAAGACCATCTACCGCCATCTGCGC
>NZ_CALJAH010000475.1 GCF_938028185.1 uncultured Cardiobacterium sp.
AAAGCTTCATACGGTGTTGCGCTGCCTCGCCGTACAAATGCGTACTGTCTTCGGCAGCGCGCCTTGTCTGAAACTTTCGGTGTATCGCTATAAATGCAGTAGCCGTCCAGAAGGATGCGAATGTCCGACCGGCTGCGCTCCAGGGCAAATTCGTACTCGCCTTTTTGCGGGATGTCCAGCCAGCCGACCCAGTAGGCGGCGAATTGTGGCGAGGGGATGTCTCTGAACTGGTCATGGCTGTAATTGATGGCGATATGGCGGGTGTTTTCTGTGGCTACAAGGCGGGCCGCACGGAAGTAGTAGGCATCAAAGCCGCTGTCCGGGATATGGTTGCCGGGATTTGTCTCCAGCGCCGGAATGCGCGGTGCATCCTCCAGGGCGGCGTGGATGTTGCGGGTATCGGGGCGCTGGTAAATAGTGAAACCGCTGTCCGCGTTGTCGGAATGGGTTTTCCAGATGATGGCCAGCAGGATGCCGATGATGATGACGCTGACGAAATAAAAGAGCGTGCGGAAGCTGGCGACGGGCTTGCGCGGCGGGGTCTTCATGGCGCGACCTTGTCGATATGCAGGGAAAAATCGGCGGTGTACCAGTCGTTGCGGTATTCCACTTCGAGGGTGTAATCACCGGGGTCAAGGCGAACGAAGGTAGCGCTGGCATCACCGCCTTCAAAAATACGGTGGCGGTTGAGCAGGATGCGCACGTTTGCCCGGCTGACTTCAGCGCTGATACGGTAATCGCCACCTTCGTCAATATGCAGCGTACCCATCCAGCAAGCGGCAAAATCCTGTGCGGGGATGCCCTTGAAGGCGTTGTAGCGGTAATGGATGTCGATGGTGGCGACATTTTCCGTGGCAATCAGCCGTTCGGGCTCGTCGCGCCAGCGGCTGGCGAAAGCCTCCACGGCAAGCGGGCGGTGGCGCGATGGCGGGGCGTCGTCGCGCGTCGCCGCTTTGCGCGCGTCGATGACGCGCGGATCGCCAGTGGTGAGGTAATACGCGGTGAAGCCGCTGACAGGCGCGCGGGCGCCCAGGGCATCGCTCCAACGGTCGGCAACGACAGGGTAATCCTCCAGCGTGAGACGGTCTGCGGTGAGCACGGCAAGGCGGGGAACATCGTGCTTGTCCGCCGTATCGCGACCGGGTGGCCGCAAGGTGTATTCATCGGGGTTCACATATGTCGCGAGCAAGATTTGCCGCTCGCGGGCATCCGCCCACCGGTCGAGTCCGGCGCGTTCGGACAGTTGCCACAAGGCAGCGCCGGTGACAACGGCGCTGGCGAGAATCAGCGGAATTTTGCGGGAAGTATTGCGGGGGTTCATGGAGTTGAATGGGGTGGCAAGGTTGATGTTTTGGGATGGCCGTTCGGGATGTGCGGCGACGTAATGGAAAGCCTGCGTAGGGTGGGGCTTGCCCCACCACCGCAACACCATCCGTCATAACCCGGATGCGGCGCGCAGGGTGTGCGGCGGCGCAGCCGGGTTTCCCGCACTTGCATCAGCGGTGGGGCAAGCCCCACTACGATGCCGCTTATACATACAGGGTAGCGGGGTTGGTGTATGTAAATGCTATTTCCCCGCCGACAGTTTTTGCGCCTGCTCAATCAGCGCAATCAGCCCGGCGCGTTCGCCGTAGGGGTCTGCGCCTTTGGCGGCCTGCGCCAAGCGGAGGATGCCCGCCCAGTCGAGGGCGCCGTTGTCCGCGCCGCCTTTCAGCGCCTGCGCGTAGCTGGCGGCGGCGATGGCGAAGCGGGTCGCTTCATCGGCATCCGCCAGCGGGATGCTTTTCGCCGCAATCGCCTGCTCAATCAACTGGCTGTGTTCGCCCTCTGGTGTTTTGTAGCGCAGTTTCAGCCAGCCGTATTCGTCCGCGCGGCCGCTCGTGGCGGGGGCGTTTTGGTAGTGGCGCGCGTCCAGCCAGCCGTTTTTGCCTTGCGGGATGATTTCGTAGAGGGCGGTAACGTTGCTGCCCGCGCCGATATCGCCCGCGTCCACGCGGTCGTTGTTGAAGTCTTCTTCGCGCAGGCGGCGGTTCTCGTAGCCGACGAGGCGGTACTCCTTGACCGCCGCCGGGTTAAATTCCATCTGGATTTTGACGTCGCGCGCGACGGTGGCCAGCGTTGAGCCGAGTTGGCGTACCAGCACCTTTTTCGCCTCGTCTTCGTTGTCGATGTAGCTGTAGTTGCCGTCGCCCGCGTCCGCCAGTTGCTCCATCATTTCGTCGTTGTAGTTGCCCGCGCCGAAGCCGAGGGTGGTGAGGCTGACGCCGCTTTTGCGTTTCTCGGCGACGTAACTTTTCAGCGCCGCCGGGTCGCTGATGCCGACGTTAAAGTCGCCGTCGGTGGCGAGCAGGATGCGGTTGATGCCGTCTTTGCGGTAGTTTTTCGCCGCCGCGTCGTAGGCCATGCGCAGCGCTTCGCCGCCCGCGGTTGCGCCGTGCGCGCGCAGCGGTTTGAGGGCGGCGATGATGGTTTCTTTTTGGTCGCCCGCGGTCGGCGACAGGATTTTAGCGGTGCTGCCGGAGTAGGTGATGAGGCTGATGCGGTCGTCGGCGCGCAGCGCTTCGGCGAAGTGGCAGACGGTTTTTTTCACCAGCGGCAGTTTGTCGGGTTCATTCATCGAGCCGGAGGTGTCGATGAGGAAGACGAGGTTGGCGGGCGGGCGTTTGTCCGGCGCGAGGTCGGCCGCCTGGATGGCGATGCGGATGAGTTTGGCGTCCGCCTTCCACGGCGAATCCACCGTTTGCGTGTGCACAGCGAAGGGTTTGCCGTCCTGCGGCAGCGGGTAGCCGTAGCTGAAATAGTTGAGGATTTCTTCGGCGCGCACCGCGTCCGCCGGTGGCAGGCGGCCTTCGCGGCTAATCATGCGACGGACGTTGCTGTAGCTGCCGGTATCGACGTCGATGCTGAAGGTGGAGACGGGCGCATCACTGACGCGGTGTACCGGGTTCGCGTCGCTGTGGGCGTAGCGTTCGCGGTTTGGCGCTTCTGCCGTGCCGCGAATGCCTATTTTGGCGGCGGCTTGGTTAAGCTCCCATTGGGTCTTGGCGCCCGCCGGAACGGGCATATTGACGCCGAGGCGGTTCTCCAAATTGGGGGCGGCGGCTTCTTTGGTCGCCGATGCAGGCGCGACCGGCGCCGCTTTCTGCAGAACGGGCGCGCTCATGGCGGCGTATTCCACCGGCGGGGCGTCGCTATCGAGGTCGTCGCAGAGGTCGGCGGCGTAAATGCTGCCGCTGGCGGCGAGGAGGACGAGGGCGGAAAGGCGGTTTTTCATGGGATACTCCGGTTGGGGGATGCGGCGATTATAGCCAGCCATTGCAAAAAACGCTGCGCTGCGCCACATTGGCGCTTTTCCCAACCCCGGAGACCGCATGACCCATCCCCTTCTCGTCCTTGACGGCGGCATGAGCCGCGAGCTGCTGCGCCTCGGCGCGCCCTTTGCCCAACCCGAATGGTCGGCGCTGGCGCTGCTGGAAGCGCCCGCCTTCGTGCAGGACGTCCACGCCGCCTTTATTGCCGCAGGTGCCGACGTCATCACCAGCGACAGTTACGCGCTCGTGCCTTTTCACATCGGCGAAGACCGCTTCCGCGCCCGCGCGCAGGATCTGGCGGCACTCGCCGGGAAACTGGCACGGCAGGCG
>NZ_CALJAH010000476.1 GCF_938028185.1 uncultured Cardiobacterium sp.
CCGCGTACTGCCTTCGGCGACGCGCCTTGTCTGAAACTTTCGGTGGATGGCTATACATATACGCGAACAAATTACGTAAGCCAGGTGAGTGCGCCGCTTTCGGCAATCTGGAGTTTGTTGTGCGCGACGAGGTAGCGAATCATTGCTTCTGTTTGCGCGGTATCCAGCTTTAGCAGGTGTTGGCAGACGGTCATCAGGCTGGTGCGTTTGGCGGGTTTGTTTTGCCGGAATTTGCTGAAAAAGAGTTTTGCTTTTTCTTCAAGTTCATTTTTGACGGGATGCGTTATGGCATCGGTAAAGGGTGGATATAAAACTTTGTCGTCCTCGCGGCGCAAAATGCCATTTTTCTCGCAATAAACAATACATTTTTCTATTGCCGCGTCGTCTGAATCCAGTCCGAGACTGACGGATTTGGTGCGTATGGTATTTTTGAGTCCGTCTGTTTTTCCGGCTTTTGCTGCCGTAATGTGAGTAATGATTTTTTGCTGCATGGTTTGCAGGTCAAGATGGTAATTGAGCAATCCATGCCCATCCAGTGTAATCAGTGTTTTTGCAATCAGCTTGTCCACCGCTTTGTGAATGGCTGCTTTGGCATCGCTTTCGGTATATATTTGCAGTGATTCACACAAATACTTGCATAAAAGGTTTTCCAGATTGTTGCGCCCGCGCGGGCGGAAGCTGTCGGGTTGCATCAGATATTGTTGTGCTTTTTTATAGAGGTCATGCACGATGGCGCTATTGTTTTGCGGTGGTAGCGGTGCAGTGGTTTCTTTATCTGCCGTCGCCGCAATGGCGGTGGGTACAACGGCTTCGTCCGCTGCTTTGATGGCGGGCGTCGCTATTTCTGTTTGCGGCAATGGTGCCGCATCTGCCAATGTGGCAATGCGCACGATGCCACGGCAATGTTGGTCGCTTTCCATGTGTTCGACCAGTATGTCAAAGCCGGTATCGCGCGAGAAGATGCAAATAAGCGCGTCTTTGTCCTGCTCACTGATTTTGCCGAGGTAGTAGGCGAGGTAGAAATCAAGTGCGTTTTTTCCGGTTTTCGCGATACGGATGATATGGGCATTTTTGCCAAAGCGACAGAGTGCTTCGCAGAGTTCTATGGGCAATGTTTTTTGGGTTTTGCCGATAAAGAGCCAGATATGGCATTGGCTTTCGTCGAGTGCGGTAAATTGTGCCGCGTCCGGCTGGATGTTTTCGTAATCTATCAGGATGTGCTGCATGGTTTCTTCCTTGATTGGGAGGGGCATCGTATAAAAAACCGCCCCGAAGGGCGGTTTGTATGGTCGGTGCGGTTTTAGTAAGCGCCGAGGATGTCGAGACCGGGCAGTTTTTTGCCTTCGAGGTATTCGAGCATCGAGCCGCCGCCGGTGGAGATGTAATCGACTTTGTCTTCGATGCCGAATTGGCCGATGGCAGCGATGGTGTCGCCACCGCCGGCGAAGGTGAAGCCGGGGCAGGCGGCAATCGCGGCGGCGAGTGCTTTGGTGCCTGCGGCGAACGGCGCCATTTCAAAGACGCCGACCGGACCGTTCCAGACGACGGTCTTCATCTCTGCAATAACGCGCGCGTAGTTTTCGGCGGTTTTCGGGCCGATGTCCAGGATCATTTCGTTGTCAGCAACGTCTTCTACCGCCTTGACGGTCGCTTTGGCGTCGGCGGAGAATTCGGTGGCGACGACGACGTCAACCGGCAGCGGGATGTTGACGCCGCGCGCGCGCGCGTTTTCGAGCATGGTTTTGGCGTCGTTCAAAAGGTCGGGTTCGTAGAGGGAGGCGCCGACGTTGATGCCTTCGGCGGCGAGGAAGGTGTTGGCGATGCCGCCACCGGGGATGAGGGTGTCCACTTTTTCCAGCAGCGACTGGAGGACGAGCAGTTTGGTGGAGACTTTGGAGCCGCCAACGATGGCGAGCAGCGGTCGCGCCGGGTTTTTGACGATTTTTTCCAGCGCTTCGACTTCTTGCTGGATGAGCAGTCCGGCAACGGCGGTTTTGGCTTTTTCGGCGACGCCGTAGGTGGATGCCTGGGCACGGTGGACGACGCCAAAGCCATCGCTGACGAAAACATCGCACAGTGCGGCGTATTTTTCGGCGAGCGCCGGGTCGTTTTTCTTTTCACCTTTGTTGAAGCGGCAGTTTTCGAGCATGACGATGTCGCCCGGTGCGACGGCAGGCGCCTGGTCGAGGTAGTTTTTGATGAGCGGTACGTTTTTGCCGAGCAGGTTGCCAAGGTAGGCAGCGACGGGCGCAAGGCTGAAGGCTTCGTCGTATTCGCCTTCGGTCGGGCGACCCAAGTGCGCCATGATCATCACGGCGCCGCCGTGGTCAAGGACGTAGCGGATGGTCGGCAAGGCGGCCTGGATACGGGCGTCGCTGGTGATTTTGCCGTCTTTGAGCGGGACGTTGAGGTCCAGCCGCATCAGGACACGTTTGCCGTTGACGTCGATTTCGCTGAGTTTTTTCATGGTTTTCTCTCCTCAAGGGACTAGTGGGTGAAGGGGTGGTAGTTTTTGGGGTGGGGCAGGGTCTGTTTGCGTTGTCTTTGATTTGGCGCTACGCGATTTTTACACCCCCTCCCCGACCCTCCCCCGCTTCGCAGGGGAGGGGGCTAAAAAACTACCCTGCAATTTTGGAGGATTAGTTGGGGTTATGCGGGCGGTTACGGCGCAAGCCGCCTAACCGCCCCTACGGTTTTGGTTTAGAGCAGCGCCTTGCTTTTGGCGACGACGTTTTCGACGGTGAGGCCGAACAGCGGGAAGAGTTCGGCAGCCGGGGCGGATTCGCCAAAGGTGTCTATGCCGATGACGGTGCCGTGGTCGCCGCAGACGCCGCGCCACGGTTGGGTGACGCCCGCTTCGACGACGACGGTCGGGATGCCTTTGGGCAGGACGCGGTTGCGGTAGTTGACGTCTTGTTGTTGGTAGATTTCAAAGCAGGGCATGGAGACGACCTGGATGCGCAGGCCTTCTTCGCGCAGTTTGGCGGCGGCAGCGGTCACAAGCGCGACTTCCGAGCCGGTGGCGACGAGGACGAGGTCTGGTTTTTCGGCCGCTTCGAGGATGTAGCCGCCTTTGGCGATGGTTTTGCGGGTTTCTTCGCTGCGTTTTTGTTCGGGCAGGTTCTGGCGGCTGAGCGCAAGTACGGTCGGCGTGCTTTGGTTAAGCGCGCTGCGCCAGGCAACGAGGGTTTCTTGTTGGTCGCAGGGGCGCCAAACGTGGATGTTGGGGATGAGGCGCAGCGAGGCGATTTGTTCGATCGGCTGGTGGGTTGAGCCGTCTTCGCCGAGGCCGATGGAGTCGTGGGTGAGGACGTAGGTGACGGGCAGTTTCATCAGCGCGGCGAGGCGGATGCCGTTTCTCATGTAGTCGGAGAAGACGAGGAAGGTGCCGCCGTAGGCGCGCAGACCACCGTAGAGGGCGAGGCCGTTCATGATGGTGGACATCGCGAATTCGCGCACGCCGTAGTGGATGTAGTTGCCGCTGAAGTCGCCAGGCAGGATGGATTTGGAGGCGGCTTTGCTCCAGGTGAGGTTGGAGCCGGTGAGGTCAGCCGAGCCGCCGATGAGTTCGGGCAAAAGCGGTGCGAGCAGGTTGATGGCGTTTTCGGAGGCTTTGCGGGTGGCGATGGCGCCGCCGGTTTCGTTGTATTGGGCGAGGGTACTGTCGATAACGCGGTCAATGCCGTCCGGCAGTTTGCCGCTCATGGCGCGCGCGTATTCTTGGGCTTCTGCCGGGTATTTGTCCTGGTATTCTTGCCAGATGTGCTCCCACTGGTCTTGCAGTTTGGCACCTTTGTCGCGCAGGCTGGCAACCTGGTAGGCGTCGTCGGGCAGTTCAAAGTCGCCGGCGGGCAGGCCGAGCGCCTGTTTGGTCAGCGCGATTTCTTCTTTGCCGAGCGGCGCGCCGTGGGTTTTTTCGGTGCCTTCGAGGTTGGGCGAACCAAAGCCGATTTTGGTGCGGCAGATGATGAGCGAGGGTTTAGTAGTTTCGGCTTTGGCGGCGGTGATGGCGGCGTCTATGGCGGCATGGTCGTGGCCGTCCACGTCGCGGATGACGTGCCAGCCGTAGGCTTCGTAACGCAGCGCGGTGTCTTCGCCAAACCACGGCGCGATTTCACCGTCAATGGAGATGCCGTTGCTGTCGTAGAGGCAGATGAGTTTGCCGAGGCCGAGGGTGCCGGCAAGCGAGCAGGCCTCGCTAGAGACGCCTTCCATCAGGCAGCCGTCACCGGCGAAGACGTAGGTGTAGTGGTCAATGAGCGGCAGGCCGTCGCGGTTGTAGCGTGCGGCCATGTGACGCTCGGCGATGGCGAAGCCAACGGCGGTGGCGATGCCCTGGCCGAGAGGGCCGGTGGTGAGTTCGACGCCAGGGGTGTCGTGGTATTCGGGGTGGCCGGGGGTTTTGCTGTGCAGTTGGCGGAAGTTTTTCAGGTCGTTCAGCGAGATATCGTAGCCGGTGAGGTGCAGCGCGGCGTATTGCAGCATGGAGGCATGGCCGTTGGAGAGGACGAAGCGGTCGCGGTTGTACCACTGGGTATCCGCCGGGTTGGCGCGCAGGTGGTTGAGCCAAAGGACGGCGGCCATGTCGGCCATGCCCATCGGTGCGCCGGGGTGGCCGGAGTTGGCTTTTTGTACGGCATCCATGCTGAGGATGCGGATGGATGCAGCGAAGGTTTGCAAGGGGGTCATAAGCGCTCCTGTTGCGGGTTGGTGGGGATTCAGGCCGCTTCGGCGGTGGTCGTGGCGGGCGCTGTTGGGGCAAGCAGTTCGAGGTAGTCGAAGAAGATGTTGAGGGTTTCATACAGGGCAACGTCCGGTACGAATTCTTCTTTGTCGTCTTCGTCTTCGACAACGGCGTTACGCTTGTCAATTTCTTCCCGCTTTTTCTTGTCGGCGTTCAGCGCAGGCAGGTCGCGGCGTTGGGCGGCTTCGTAGTCGTCCTGGTATTTTTTCCAGTTTTCGTGCTCCTGTTTGCGCTCGGAGAGGTTGAGCGGCCAGGTTTTTTGCCGGTTTTTTTCGAGGACTTTGTCGATGTATTCCTGGTAGCGGCGCAGCGGTGCTTTGCCCAGCATCCGGGTTTCGTGCAGTTGGCGCAGGGCGTTGATGGTGCTGTCGGCGATTTTGCCTGCCGGGGTGATTTTCGCTGCCTTGATTTCTTTCCACGGCAGGGCGTAGTCCTCGCTTTGCTCGCCGACTTCTTCGAGCGGGAAGATGCTCGGCAGGGCGATGTCCGGCGAGACGCCCCGGAATTGGGTGCTGCTGCCGTTGACGCGGTGGAACATGGCCATGGTGAATTTCATCGAGCCGAGGCTGGGGGTATTGCTGGTGACGAATTCGTTGAGGTTGACCATGGTTTGTACGGTGCCTTTGCCGAAGCTGTTGCTGCCGATGATAAGGCCGCGACCGTAGTCCTGGATGGCAGCGGCGAAGATTTCGGAGGCGGAGGCGGCGTAGCGGTCAATGAGGACGGCGAGCGGCCCGTCATAGGTGGCGCCTGCCACGTCATCGGTTTCGTTGCGCACGCCGCCCTGGGCGTCGGAGACGAGGACAACCGGGCCTTTGTCGATAAAGAGGCCGACGGTTTTCACTGCTTCATACAGCGAGCCGCCGCCGTTGCTGCGCAGGTCAATGACGACGCCGTCCACTTTGGCGGTTTTGAATTCTTGCAGGAGTTTTTCGACGTCGCGCGAGGTGCTGCGGTAGTCGTTTTTTTCTTGTTGTGCGCCTTCAAAGTCCATGTAGAACGAGGGCAGGTTGATGACGCCGATGCGGCGGGTGACGCCGTCTTCGGTGACTTCTTCGATGGTAGATTGGGCGGCCTGTTCTTCGAGTTTGACTTCGTCGCGTTCGAGGGTGATTTCGCGCACGCCTTTGGCAGCGTTGGCGGGGTCAACCATCAGCCGCACCAGCGTGCCTTTTTTGCCACGGATGAGGTCAACCACTTTGTCGAGCCGCCAGCCGGTGACGTCCACAAATTCGCCGTCCGTACCTTGAGCGATAGCGATGATTTTGTCCTTGAGGCTGAGTTTGCCGCTTTTGTAGGCGGGGCCGCCAGGGACGAGTTCGCGGATGGTGACTTGTTCTTCTTCGGAGGAGAGTACCGCGCCGATGCCTTCGAGCGAGAGGCGCATATTGATGTTGAAGTCTTCGTTGTTGCGCGGCGAGAGGTAGTTGCTGTGCGGGTCGAAACGGTTGCTGAGGACGTTCATGTAGATGTCGAAGACGTCGTTCATGCTGATTTGGTTGAGGCGTCGCAGCGCGCCGGTGTAGCGGCTGCGCAGCAGTTTCAGCGCTTTTTCTTCGCTTTTGCCGGAGACGCGCAGGCGGATGAGCTGGTCTTCGATGCGTTTTTCCTGCTCGGCCTGGGCGGCTTCCACGGTGGTCGGCCACGGACGCTCTTTTTCGGCTTTGTAGTCGGGGTAGGTGACGGTGTCTTTGCCGTTCAGGTCGAACGGGCGGGAAAGGCGCTCCAGCGACCAGCGGTTGAGCGCGTTCGCCCGCTCGCTGTAGCGCTGGTAGATGGCGAGGATGCCGCCCAGGTCGCCTTTGTTGGCCTGCATCAGGGTATCGCCGTAGCGTTTGAATTCGTCGATGTCGCTTTGCAGGAAGTAGATGTGCGACGGGTCGAGCGCTTGCAGGTAGTCGCGGTGTACGTCGGCAGCGACGGCGGAGAGTTTTTGTTTGCGGTAGTGGTGGTTGACCAAAAGATTGGCGCCCAGTCGCAGCGCCTTTTTGTGTTCGTTGCTGATAATCAGCGGTTCGGGAGCGTAATCGGGAACTTTTTCAGCGGTTTGGCCGGCGTTGCTGTGTACGCAGGCGGCAAGGAGGATGGCAAAGAAAATGACGGGCAGTCGTTTCATCATAAAGTTACGGGTTTGAGTGGTTGAAAAACCGCGTCAGTTTAGCATGGAATCCACCCAGCGCGGCACTTCCACCGTGGCTTTGCCGCTGTAAACGTGGTGGAATTGTGCCGCCCCTGCGCCGGGTTCGAGGTTGATTTCGCTGATGTCTGCGCCGTAGTGGCGGGCGAGTGCAGTGAATCCTGCCGCCGGGTACACATGGCCGGAGGTGCCAATGGCGGCAAAATGGGTGCAGCGCTCCAGTTTTTCTTCAATAGTTTCCATGTAATAGGG
Organism: uncultured Cardiobacterium sp.; assembly: GCF_938028185.1. Lineage (GTDB taxonomy): Bacteria > Pseudomonadota > Gammaproteobacteria > Cardiobacteriales > Cardiobacteriaceae > Cardiobacterium. Next base: position 7,134 of record NZ_CALJAH010000476.1, read on the forward strand.
CATTTCACCGAACCAGACGATGTCCGGCCGCATCCCGCCCGCGCGTTTGCAGGTCGGGCAGACGGTTTGCTGCGAACAGTCGCCGTGCCAGTCATGGGCGACGCTGTCGCAATAGAGACAGCGCAGGGCGAGCAGGCTGCCGTGCATATGCAGCACTTCCGCTGAGCCGGCGCGCTCGTGCAGGTCGTCCACATTTTGCGTCACCAGCGTTACCCGCCCCGGCAGCGCCTGTTGCAGGCGGGCGAGGGCGATGTGGGCGGCGTTGGGCTGCACATCGGCATCGTGCAGGCGGGCGCGGCGCGCGTTATAAAATTCGTGTACCAGTTTGGGATTGCGGGCAAAGCCTTCCGGCGTCGCCACGTCTTCCACGCGGTGGTTTTCCCACAAACCATCGCTCGCGCGGAAAGTCGCAATGCCGGATTCGGCGGAAATGCCCGCGCCGGTCAAAATCACAATACGCTTATCTGCCATGACGCTCCCCCCAACAGGCGGCAAAAAACAGCATTGCCCAGCCGAGCAAGAAGGCAATACCGCCTACCGGCACGACCAGGCGCAAATCCGGCGTTGCCGTGAACGCCATCCAGTACAGGCTGCCGCAGAAGGCGAACAACCCCAAAATCCACAAAAAACCGGCGGTGCGGCACAGCAGCAGCGGCCAGGACGGCGGCAATGACACCAGCGCCAACAGCGCCAGCGTATGCACAATCTGATAACGGTGCGCCTTGTCGAAAAAATCGGCGTGTTGCCCGGCGTTGAACAGCCCATGTCCTGCCAGCGCGCCCAGTGTCACCCACAAAAAACCGCTCAATGCGGCGAGCAGCAGAAACAGCCGCTTCACCACATCGTGCCGTGGGCGCGGGCGCGGCATCTTTGCCGTTACCACCGGCTTGGGCGCCTGTTCTGTGTTTACCTGATTTACCATCCATTCTCCTCCAATCCCTGCGCAATACCGCGCGTTTTCAACAATAAAGACCAATCGCTGCTATAATCCCGCAGCTCAAAAACGGGCATCAAATATGTTACCACCAGCGGCGAATCCCGCGACAATCACCGCCTGCATCGCCCCTCCCACCATCCACCAAACCTCCCCGCATCATGGCATTTAACTGGCTCAAAAAACACTTCAGCAAAAGCGACGCCCCCGCCCAACCTGCCGCCGCAGAACCGGCAACCCTTGAAACCCCTACCGAACCCACCGCAGCAGCGACAACGACCGGCTCCGAAGCTGCCACAACAGCAGAACCCGTAACCGAAGAACAAGCAGAAAACGCAGAGACCACCGCAGAGCTGCCTGCCGAAACCACAGAAATTATTGAAGTAACACCCGCGTCCGAAACCGTTGAAACCGCGACAGAAGAATCCCAACCCGCTGAAACCGCTACCCCGCCTGTCGCCGAAGCGGCAGCAGAACCCGTCCAACCGCAGACAAAACCCAAAAACGACAGCGGCGGCTACTTCGCCCGCATCCGTCAGGGATTGGCGAAAACCCGGCGCGGCTTTGCCGACCTCTTTCTCGGCAAAAAAACACTCGACCAGGACCTGATTGACGACCTCGAAACCCAGCTGCTTACCGCTGATGTTGGCATCGAAGTCACGCGCAGCATCATCGACAGCGTCACCGCGCAAATCGACCGCAAAGAACTGAAAGACGTGGAAGCCGTCAAGGCGGCGGTACGCGACCATATGCAAAACCTGCTCGCCCCCTACGCGATTCCGCTCGACACCAGCCGCGCCAAGCCGTTTGTCATCCTCATGACCGGCATCAACGGCGCGGGCAAAACCACCACCATCGGCAAACTGGCACGCCACTTCCAGCAAGAAGGCAAAAAAGTCATGCTCGCCGCAGGCGACACCTTCCGCGCTGCCGCCGTAGAACAACTGCAAACCTGGGGCGCGCGCCACAACGTCCCGGTCATCGCGCAGGGAACGGGCGCGGATGCCGCCTCCGTCGCCTACGACGCGCTCCAGTCCGCCACCGCGCGCGGCATTGATGTCCTCATCATTGACACCGCCGGCCGCTTGCACACCCAGGATCACCTGATGGAAGAACTGAAAAAAATCAAGCGCGTTATTGCCAAACTTGACCCCGCCGCACCGCACGAAACCATGCTCATCATCGACGCGGGCAACGGTCAGAACGCGCTGCGCCAGGCCGAACAATTCCACAAAGCAATGCAATTGGACAGCATCACCGTCACCAAACTGGACGGCACCGCCAAAGGCGGCATCCTCTTTGCCATCAGCGAAAAACTGGGGATTCCCATCCGCTACATCGGCGTTGGCGAGCAGCCTGAAGACTTACGACCCTTTAATGCACAAGAATTTGTGCAGGCGATACTATATGCAGAATAAAACATAAACCACCAAACAAACAGAAATTCAAAACACAAACGGAGATCAAATGACAGCTAACGCACTGGTTTTAACAAACAAAAACTGGCTTACCCCAAGCACCGACATCGACCAATACATCGCCAAAGTTCGCCAAATCCCGGCGCTGGATGCCGAAGAAGAACGCAAACTCGCCATCGCCCTGCAAGAAACCAACGACATCAACGCCGCGCAAACCCTCATCGTGCACCACCTCAAATTCGTCGTCCACATCGCGCGCGGCTTCACCGGCTACGGCCTGCCGCTCGGCGATCTCATCCAAGAAGGCAACGTCGGCCTGATGAAAGCCGTCAAACGCTTCGAGCCGCAGCGCGGCGTCCGCCTCGTCTCCTTCGCCGTCCACTGGATCAAAAGCGAAATCCACGAATACATCATCCGCAACTGGCGCATGGTCAAAATCGCTACCACCAAGGCGCAGCGCAAACTCTTCTTCAACCTGCGCAGCATGAAAAAAAGCCTGAACTGGCTGAACGAAAGCGAGGCCAAGGTGATTGCCGACGAACTCAACGTCAGCACCAAAGACGTCTTTGAGATGGAAAGCCGCATTCACGGCCAGGACATCGCCTTTGAACTGGGTGATGATGACGAAGACAACGACCACTTCAGTCCGTCGCAATGGCTGGCCGATGACAGCATTGATCCGGCCGAGCACACCGAACACGCCGAGCACGAAAACCTGATGCAGCGCAAACTGGCGAAAGGCCTGCAAGCGCTCGATCCGCGCAGCCGCGCCATCGTCCAGGCACGCTGGCTCAACGAAGACAACAAGGCGACCCTGCAAACGCTCGCCAGCGAATACAACGTTTCTGCCGAGCGCATCCGCCAAATCGAACAACAGGCGATGCACCAGTTGCGGGCGCATATCGAAGCCTGACAACCCAGCGAAACCGGATGCCCGCATCCGGTTTTTGCTTGAAATGCAAGGAAAAAAAGCACAGCGCCGATTGCGCCCACCCACAATCCCCTTATAATACCGCCATGCAAACAACAAATTCAGGAGACCCCGTAGTGAGTGCCCAAATCAAAAAAGCCGGACTGAAAGTCACCGGCCCGCGCATGAAAATCCTCGAAATCATGGAACGCGAAACCACCGACAACGACCGCCACCTCAGCGCGGAAGACGTCTACAAAATCCTGCTCAAGGCAGACGAAGACATCGGCCTTGCCACCGTGTACCGCGTGCTGACCCAGTTTGAACAGGCCGGCATCCTCAAACGCCACAACTTTGAAGGCAACCACAGCGTCTTTGAAATCGACAACGGCGACCATCACAACCACCTCATCTGCGTCAAAACCGGCAAAGTGGTGGAATTTTACGACCCGGCGATCGCCAAACGCCTGAAAGAAGTCGCGCGCGAATACGGCTACGAACTGGAAGACCACAGCCTGGTGCTTTACGGCGTGTACGACGAAGCGCTCGCCAAATCCGTCGGCAAGGCCTGAATTTATTGGAATCAAAAAAACCGGATGCCACCGCATCCGGTTTTTCTTTTGCCCGCTTCTGTCACGGCGCAGCTAACAGTGATTTACTGCGGTTTCAATAATGAGGCCGTTGCCTGCTGTTTGCGCTCGGCACGCAGGCGGGCGCGGGTGGCACGGAAATAGGCGCGACGGCGGCGGCGGCGCCAAATGTAATAGACGATGATGCCCGCGACGATGATAAACAGCGCGATGGTCGCGTACTTAAATTCGTGCATTTTTTTCAGCATCCATTCGTGATTTTCCGCGCCGTAAAAGCCGATATAGACGAAGACGGGAACGGAAACCAGCGCGGCGAGGCCGTCCATCAGGGTGAAGTGCCAAAAACTGATGCGGCGGGTGATGCCGGTCATGACGTAGATAGGGGCACGCAGGCCGGGGAGGAAACGGGCGACGAAGATGACACGGCTGCCATAGCGGTGAAAGAGGGTTTCGGTCTGAATCATCCGCTCCGGGGTCAGGATTTTGGAAAACCAGCGCGACTGGCGCAGGCGCGGCCCGAATTTCCAGCCGATGAGGTACATCATCCAGTCGCCGCAGAGGATGCCGAAGTAAGCAACGATCAGCATGATATGGACGTTTTTGTCGCCCAGTTCGGAGATGACGCCGGCGGTGACGAGGGTAATGTCTTCCGGCAGCGGCAGTCCCATGCCGCAGAGAACGAGGGCGCCGAAGACGGCGTAATAGCCGTAATCGAGGAAAAAGGCTTGCAGGAACGAAAGAGTCATGACGAAGTATGCAGACAGGGGAATTAAAGGGCGCGCATGATACCAAAACGCTAAACTTTTTGCTGTTTTGGCGGTTATTTACGCAATTTCAAGGGGGAGCGACCGCCGCCAGTGCGCGGTCAAAAATATCGATGCCCGCGCCGGGCGCGCGTGCTTCTTCGCTCAAAATGCGGCGGTAGTGTTTGGCACCGCGTACACCGGGAAATAGTCCCAGCAGATGGCGGGTGTAATGGCTGAGCGGTTCGCCCCGTGCGAGACGCGCGGCGATGAGCGCGCGGATTTGTGGCAGCACGGCGTTGAGCGTTTGCGCGGCATCGCCGTAAAGCGTGTCGGCGGCGAGCAGCAGCTCCGGGTTCTGGTAGGCGGCGCGGCCGAGCATGACGCCATCGACGTGTTGCAGGTGGGCGCGACATTGCGCAAGGTCGGTAATGCCGCCGTTAATAATGACGGTGAGCGCGGGGAAGCGGCGTTTCACTTCATAAACCAGCGAGTAGTTGAGTGGCGGCACATCGCGGTTCGCCTTCGGGCTCAGCCCCTGCAACCACGCCTTGCGCGCGTGAATGATGAAAATGCGACAGGGGCTGCGGTTGGCGACGGTTTCGACAAAATTCAGCACGTCGCGCTCGTCCTGTTCATCAATGGCGAGGCGGTGTTTGACGGTGACGGGCACAGTGCCCGCCGTCTGCTGCATCGCGCTCAAGCATTCGGCAACCAGCGGCGCGTCATCCATCAGGCAGGCGCCGATGCGGTTGTTCTGCACGCGGTCGCTGGGACAGCCGACATTCAGGTTGATTTCCTGATAGCCGTAGGACAGGGCGATTTCGCAGGCGCGCGCCAATGCTTCCGGCTCGCCACCGCCCAGTTGCAGGGCGCAGGGCGCGTCCGCCTGATGCTGCAAATGGCGCGCGGCATCGCCATAAATCAGTGCGCCGGTAGTGACCATTTCCGTGTAAAGAAAGGCGCGTCGGGTAAAAAGGCGGTGCAGCGCGCGACATTCCGGGGTCGTCCAATCGAGCATCGGCGCGACGCAAAAACGGTGCGGCTCTGGCGTTTCAATGAGTTGCATAAATTCCTTTTTTAACAGGATAGGGCGGGGCGCTTGCGATTGGGCGCCTCAAGCGGTAGAGGAATGGGGACAATCACCACGCGCAAAACAAAGACGGGCAAAATACGCTATCACGCTGGGATTCGCAAAAACATCACCGCACTTCCGCCCTTTATCAGCGCACCAAACGCTTTCAAGGCAGTCTGCTGCTGATGTGGCCTCGCCAGCCGGCCGTCATGGCAATGCGCATTTCTGCCCGTCGTTTCGCATCTGCGATAATGCGGACTTTCCCTACTGCGAGAACCCCATGCACGACTACCTTGTTTTTATTGGCCGTTTCCAGCCCTTCCACAACGCCCATCTGCGCATGGTGCAAAGCGCCCTTGCCCGTGGCAAACGCCTGATATTGCTCGTCGGCACCGCCGATGCGCCGCGCAGCTCGCGCAATCCGTGGACGTTTGCCGAGCGCGAGGCGATGATTCGCGCCGCGCTCAATGCCGAGGAAAACGCGCGCACCGACATCCGCCCGCTGCACGACGACCCCTACCACGATGACCGCTGGGTGGCGCAGGTGGAGGCGACCGTCGCCGCCGTTCTCGCCGGACACGGCACACCAGCGGCGCGCATCGGCCTCTTTGGTCACGAAAAAGACGCCAGCTCCTTCTACCTGCGCCTGTTCCCGCAGTGGGATTACGTCAGTGAGGCCGATACCGACGGCATCAGCGCCACCCCCATCCGCCGCCGCTATTTCCTGTTGGCAGACGGCGAAACGTGGGAAGAACCGCGTCTGCCACCCGCCGTCGCTGCCGCCCTGCGCGATTTCCGCGCGACCGAGGCTTACCGCGCCGTTGCCCGCGAGGCGCGCTACGTCGAAGACTACAAACAATCGTGGGCGGCCGCGCCCTATCCGCCGATATTCGTGACGGTGGATGCGCTCGTTGTTTGCCGCGAACACGTCCTTGTCGTCGAACGCGGCGGCCAGCCCGGCTGCGGCTTACTGGCGCTGCCCGGCGGCTTTTTGAACCCCGACGAAAACCTGCGCGCCGCCTGCCTGCGCGAACTGCACGAAGAAACCGGGCTGCGCCTACCTCGCGACGCCGTCCGCCGCGTTTTCGTGGCCGACAAACCCGACCGCAGCGCCATTGGCCGTGTCATCACCCATCTGCACGTCATCCCGCTCGATGGCGACCCGCCTGCCGTCCGGGGGATGGACGACGCTGCCCGCGCCTTCTGGCTGCCGCTCGCCGAGCTGCGCCGCGACCGCTTCCATGACGACCACTACTATCTCATCCGCGACAACAGTTGAATCCCATGCGCCTCCTCGCCATCCTCATTCCCGTCTTTGCCCTGGTCGGCGGCCTCTACTACTGGAGCCGCGACCCGCTCGCCGATACCCCCGCCGACCCGCACGGCTTCATCGCCCTGCCGCTGCCGGACGGCGCCGACGCGAACACCGTCCTCATCCTCACCCCGCCGCACGCCGCGCCCGACCTGGAACAACGCGCCGCCGCGCTGCAACAGGCGCTACAACAGGAAAACATCCCCGCCGCGCGTGCCAGCCGCTACCTGCGCAACGACCCCGCGCCGGGCGAACGCGCCCGCTTTGACGCGCTGGCACGGCAAAGTGGCCCGATAGTCATCGTGCGTGACAAGGCACGCGCCAACCCGCCGCTGGCCGATGTCATCGCCACCTACCGCGCGCCTGAGCCCCCACAACCCAACCGGAGCCAACCATGAAAAAAACCGCCCTCCTCACCGCCATCGGCCTTGCCCAACTCGCCCAGGCGCACAGCCTCGACTTCGCCGCCGACAAATATGAAGCGAAAACCGCGCAAATAAACGGGAAAACCATCAGCTACCGCGCCTACGAAGGCATCCCCTACGTCGCCCACCCGGTTGAGCCCGAATACCAGCAAATCAACCTCTACATCCCGGAAGCCTACTTCAGCGGCGGCAGCATCAACGGCTACAACGCCGACAGCGCGCCCATCTTCCTGCCGAACCAAATCGGCGGCTACATGCCCGCCAAACCGGGCGTGCCTGGCGAAAACAAACACGGCGAACAACAAGGCGCGGACGCGATGCAAACCGCACTCGCCAAAGGCTACATCGTCGCCTCGCCCGGCGCGCGCGGCCGCACCAGCCCGACTGGCAAAGCGCCCGCCGCCATCATCGACCTCAAAGCGGCGGTGCGTTACCTGCGCTACAACGACGCCGCCATGCCGGGTAACGCGGAAAAAATCATCAGCAACGGCACCAGCGCTGGCGGCGCGCTCTCGGTACTGCTCGGCGCAAGCGGCAACAGCGACGACTACGCCGCCGCCCTGCAAGCCCTCGGCGCGGCGGAAGCGCGCGACGACATCTACGCCGTCTCCGCCTACTGCCCGATTAGCATCCTCGAACACGCCGACGCCGCCTACGAATGGGAATTCAACGGCGTCAATGACTACGAAAAAATGGACATCACCATGCTCGACTACAAAGTCGAGCGCAAACTGGTGAAAGGCACGCTGGACGCCGCCGAGCAGCGCGTCTCGGACGAGCTGAAAGCGCAGTTCCCCGCCTATATAAACAGCCTCGGCCTGAAAAACGCGCGCGGCGAAGCGCTCATGCTTAACGACGACGGCAGCGGCAGCTTCCGCGATTACGTCGCCAGCTACATTGCCGCCGCCGCCAATGTCGAACTCAACAAAAAGCAAATCCCTGGTGCGCTCGGTGCATTCGCTCCCGCCCTCAATCCCGAACAGGTTACTGCCTTCGCCGAAGAAAACCCGTGGCTGAGCATCGACGGCAACCACGTCAAAAAAGTAGATTTCGCCGCCTACGCCAAAGCGATGGGGCGGCAGAAAACCCCGCCCGCCTTCGATGCGCTTGACCTCTCCAGCGGCGAAAACCAGCTCTTTGGCGACGCCAACCAGGACACGCGCCACTTCACCGCCTACAGCGCCGCAAACAGCGCGGTCAAAGGCGCGGGCAGCGCAGACGCAGCGACGGTAAAAATGATGAACCCGCTCACCTACCTCAACGAAAAAACCGCGCCGCAGCACTGGCGCATCCGCGTCGGCACCAAAGACCGCGACACCTCGCACGCCATCGCCGCCATCCTTGCCGCCAAACTGCAAAACAGCGGCAAAAACGTCGATTTGGCGATGCCGTGGGGCGTGCCGCACAGCGGCGATTACGATCTGGATGAGCTGTTCGCGTGGATGGACAAAATCGTCAAAAATCCCTGAGAACCTGCCCTGTAGGGCGGAGTTCGTCAGTTTCACCGCCGATGCAAAACCAACACCCGCGTAGGTCGGCCATTCATGGCCGACAATATAAAGAATGTCGGGTATGTGCCCGGCCTGCATTTGCTGCCTAATGCGGATTGCGATAAACCGTCCGGGACGAAAATGGATTGAAACCGCAGCCGTAATAAATCGGGCGGTTACGCTGTCGCTAACCGCCCCTACAGACTGATTTTATGGATTACTCTTTAATCCATTGCTGTGGCCACCACGGCGTCAACGGCTGGCGAATACCCGCGCCGCGCGATAATAATTGATAACCGCGCCAAAAACGAGCCATCCACAACCCGTAAAGCGCGATGCTGTAAAAAACCATAAACAGCGTACTCCAGCGCGGCGGCATAAAAATCTGCCCCGCCGGACAAAAATGCAAATCGGCGAATAAGCGCAATCCCTTAAAAAGACAAAGACCGAGCGCCAATAACACCACCATCCACAAAGCGCTGCACGCCTGAAAACGGAAATGGCTGGCGAGAGGCGAACCTTTGGCGCGCGGCAATGCCAACAGCGCCAGCACACTGCCGAGCGGAATCGTCAGCCAGCCAATCATCGCCCCCACAAAAAACAGACTGTAAATATCATGCGCCCGCTTTAACAGCGGTTGGCGGAAATAATCCGTCGCTTCATCAATCACCATTACTGCTCCAATAATGCAGTCAACAAATCTTGGGACTGCTGCAATTCGACTATCTGTTGCGCAATCGCTGCTTGTTGTGCCAACAGGCGGCGACGCAAATCCGGACAAAAATGCTGCGGCGCATCGCGCAAACAATCGCGCATCAGCGCCAAATCTTTCAATGGCACCCCCGCTTGATTGAGTAATCGCACCTTGCGCACCAAATCCGCATCCGTCGCGCGATAAAGACGATAGCCGGCGGCATTGCGTGCGGGCGTAAGCAGCCCCATCTTTTCATAAAAGCGCAGCATTCGCACACTGACGCCACTCGCCTGTGCCAGCGCGCCAATTTTGAGCGGCGTTTCGGGAATCGGGTTCATGTAGGTATCAGGGGTGTTTTGTCATTCATTGGGAATATGCGCGCCACGCGCGCTTCATATTGCCACGTCGCCGGAGAATGCAATTGTATAGCCATCCTCCCAGGAGCTGTTTACAATTGGTCATAACACAATGATTTTGTTCGTAGGTTTGGTTAAGGCCTGTTTACCATTCAGCCGTAAATACGCCCAAGCCAATGCGGTTGCGTGGCGACGATTTTGTGAGCTACACCATTAGCTTGTAGGGTGTGTGCCGCAGGCACGCACGCGTTTGCCGATGTCAAATTCCCGC
>NZ_CALJAH010000477.1 GCF_938028185.1 uncultured Cardiobacterium sp.
GGGCGTGCTGCTGGCCGGGGCGGGCGGGGCGCTGAAGGCGCTGCTGTCGCCACCGCTGTGGGCAGGGGCTTCGCGGGTGTCGGCGGCATCGGTCATGCTTTCGTCGCCCGATGGCTGCGCTGCGGCGTCCGCCGCTTCGCCTGCGGGCTGCTGCGGCTGTTCCGTGTTTTCCGGGGCGTTGTCGCCGCTTTCCGCTGCCGCGTCGGCGTTGTCGCCCGCTTTTTGTGATGGCGGGCGGTACACGCCGCTGTCGGCAAAGGTCTTCAGCGATTCGTTTACTTCCAGCGCCGGTTGCGGCATTTCGTGGCGCAAGACGCTGTCGAGCATATCGTAGTGGGCGTCAAGGCCGAAGTGGAGCAGGGTTTTCGCCTGGCGCACTTTACTCTCGGCCAGCTCCGGCACTTTGTCGATGACGGATTCCATCAGGTGCGCGGTGTCGCCGATGGCGGTGAAGCCAACGAGACGCGCGCCACCCTTGAGGGTGTGCATGGTGCGTTGCAGCTCTTCCACCACTTCTTTTTTGCTGAAGTCGTCTTCAAGCAACTGGCTGGTGGTTTGCAGCAGCCCCTGCGCTTCGTCGGTGAAGATGTCCACCAGCACCGGGTCGATGTTGTCGTCGAAGTCGGTGGCAATCGGCACTTCTTCCACCACCGGCTCTTCCACCGGCGGCGCGTTTGCTGCCGCTTCGGCCTGCTGTTGTTGCGCGATGCGCGCCGCTTCGGCTTCTTCGGCCACGTCCGGGTAGGGCAGCGGCTGGTTGAGGTAGCTGTGGATGTTGTTGAGGATGTAGGGGTCGGTCTGCGGCAGGTAGCCGTCGCGGACGGAGTCCAGCATCAGCATTCCCTGCCACATCGCGCCAACGAGGATGCTGGTCGCCTTGCTGCTCGGCTCGGCCTGGCCGTTGACGATGCCGTCAATCAGCGATTCCACGCCGTGAGTGAGGTCGCCGATGGCGTTGTAACCGGCCATGCGCGCGCTGCCCTTGAGGGTGTGCATATCGCGACGGATGGCGTCGAGACGGCTCAACTGGCTGCGGTTTTCGTCCCAGCGCTCGGCTTCTTCCTGACTGTGGGCGAAGAGCGACATCGCTTCGTCAATGAAGGTTTCCGCCAGCATGGTGTTGGCGTTCGGGTCTTCGACCAGCTCGCTGCCAAGCGGGTCGCCGCTGTAGGGCATGGAGGCCGGGTCGCCGTTCCATTTGCTGCCGCCCAGCTCGCGCCGCGCGTTCAGCAGCGAGTTGATGGCTTCGATGGCGTCGTCTTCGTTGCCTTCTTCTTCGTAGTTTTCGATGAGGTTGGCGCTTTGGCGCAGCACGGCGGCGCAACTGAGGCTGACCGGCGTGCCTTCCTGTTTGTGGGTGAGCAGCAGTTGTTCGATGGAATCAAGCAGGCGCCAGACCCACGGCGGGGCGGCGTCGCTGTCAATGCTGTCTTCGATGTCGTAAACGGCGTCAATCAGGTCGTCAACCAGCTCCGGCGATTCGGTTTTGTCCGCCATTTGCGACAGGGTGTCGAACTGGTCCACCGCACGCAGGAATCCGGCGCGGCTGGCGGCGGCGCTGCTTTCGCTGCTTTTTTCCTGGTTGATGGCGTTTTCCAGCCCTGGATGTTGCGCCAGCGAGGCCAGCTCCTGGCTCAGCCGCTCTGCCGGATTGGCACGACGCGGCATATTGGCGAGGATGTTGTTCAGGTCGCCAATGGAAACGGCTCCGGCGACGGCTTGCGCCGGTGTGCCCGCAGCGCTGCCGCCCAGCGGACGACCGGCGAACGATACCGGGACGTCAACGATGTCGGCATCATTGAGCGGCGGATGGTCGCCGGGGACAGTGGCGGTGTCGATGAAGCCACCTTCGCCGGTCGCCGCATCGGCGGGCAGGTTTTCGGGATAGACTTCGGCGTCGCCCGCCGCCTGTTCGCCTGCCGGGATGTCAAAGAATCCGGCATCGACCACTTCCGGCGTGGCATCGACAAATCCGCTCTGGTCGCCGTGAGCAGGCGTTGCCGCGCCGGCAGGTACTGCGTCGTCCGGCGACAGCACTGCTTTGACCAGCGTCGCCGGCGGTTCGGCTTGCAGCCCGGCGTCGGCAAAGACCTGCGCCACCTGTTCCGGGGCAAAGCCCTGTACCGCCAGCGAATCGCCCAGATGCTGCTGCACCGCGGCAATCGCCGCCGGTTCCTGCGGCAGGCCGTTTTGCTGCCAGTGGCGTTGCAGGGTCGCGGCGAGTGCGGCCTGGGTGTCGGCGTCGCCATCCTGCAAGCCGCGACGCAGCATACCGAGCAGGCGGTTGTACACCTCCGGCGGAAATTCCTCCGGCAACACCGCCGGTCCCGCCGCCTTCTCTGCGGCGCGACCCAAAATCGCTTCTATCGTCGCCGCATTTACCTTGTCGCCCAGCGATGCGCTGATGCGCGCGGCAACCGTGGCGCGGGTTGCCTCGTCATAGATGGAATCGGTCTCCTTCCATTGCGCGCCGATACTGGCGGCAAGCATTTCCTGGGCGACGGCACTGTCGCCATGCGCAGCGGTAAGACCGGCGTGCAGCGTTTGCAGCATCTCGCTGTAGGCTTCATGCTCAACCCCGGTGGGCAGGGCGGCGGCCTGCACCGCGGCGCGATTGAGGATACCTTCGACGGTCGCGGTATCCACTTCACCACCGAGGGCGGCGCTGATTTGTTGGGCGACGGCGGCACGGGCAGCCGCATCCTGCAACGAATACGGTTCCTCCCATTGCGCGGCGAGCATCGTTGCCAACGAATCCAGCGCGGCCTCATCGCCCTGGGCGGCGGCAAGGTCAGTACGCACCGTTTGCAGCATCTCGCCATAGGCTTCGTGTTTGACGCCTGCGGGCAGCGCGGCGGCCTGCACCGCGGCACGGTTCAAAATGCCTTCGACGGTCGCGGCATCGGCTTCACCGCCCAATGCGGCGCTGATGCGTGCGGCAACCGTTGCCCGCGCGGCGGGGTCTTGCAGACTGTACGGTTCCGCCCATTGCGCGCCAATGGTGGCGGCGAGCGCTTCCGCAGCGGCTTCGTCGCCTTGTGCATTGGCGATTCCGGCGCGCAGCGTTTGCAGCATTTCGCCGTAGGCTTCGTGTTTGACGCCTTCCGGCAACGCAGCAGCCTGCACTGCGGCGCGGTTCAAGATGCCTTCGACGGTGGCGGCATCGGCTTCACCGCCGAGGGCGGCGCTGATGCGTGCAGCAACGGTCGCTCGAGCAGCGGGGTCTTGCAAGCTGTATGGTTCCGCCCATTGCGCGCCGATGGTCGCGGCAAGCGCGTCAGCGGCGGTGTCGTTGTGTTGCGCTTCGCCAATGCCCGCGCGCAGCGTTTGCAGCATTTCACCGTAGGCTTCGTGTTTGACGCCTTCCGGCAGCGCAGCGGCTTGTACGGCGGCGCGGTTCAAGATGCCTTCAACGGTGGCGGCATCGGCTTCCCCGCCCAATGCGGCGCTGATGCGTGCGGCAACGGTCGCCCGAGCGGCGGGATCTTGCAGGCTATACGGTTCCGCCCATTGTGCGCCGATGGTGGCGGCGAGCGCTTCGGCAGCAGCTTCGTCGCTTTGCGCGTTGGCAATACCCGCGCGCAGCGTTTGCAGCATTTCGCCGTAGGCCTCGTGTTTGACGCCTGCGGGCAAGGCGGCGGCCTGCACTGCGGCGCGGTTCAAGATGCCTTCAATGGTGGCGGCATCGGCTTCACCGCCCAATGCGGCGCTGATTTGTTGGGCCACCGCAGCGCGGGTGCTGGCGTCTTGCAGGCTGTGTTGTTCTTGCCATTGCGCGCCGATGGTCGTGGCAAGCGCTTCGGCGGCGGTTTCGTCGCCTTGTGCATTGGCGATTCCGGCGCGCAGCGTTTGCAGCATCTCGCCATAGGCTTCGTGCTTGACGCCTGCGGGCAAGGCGGCGGCCTGCACCGCGGCACGGTTCAAAATGCCTTCGACGGTCGCGGCATCGGCTTCACCACCGAGGGCGGCGCTGATTTGTTGCGCCACGGCAGCGCGGGTGCTGGCATCTTGCAGGCTGTGTTGTTCCTGCCATTGCGCGCCGATGGTAGCAGCAAGCGCCTCGGCAGCGGCGTTGTCGCCTTGTGCGGCAGCCAGTCCGCCACTGAGGGTTTGCAGCATCGCGCCGTAGGATTCGGGGCGGACGCCTGCGGGCAAGGCCGCCGGTGCGGGTTGTTGTCCGGCGACTTTGGCGGCGACGCGGTCGAGAATGGCTTCAACGGCGGCGGCGTCGGTTTCGCCTGCGCCACCGAGGGCGGCGATGACACGCTGCGCGATGGCGTCGCGGGTCGCTTCGTCTTGCAGGCGGTTGTCCGCTTGCAGTTGGCTACTGATGCTGGCGGCGATGGCGTCTTGTGCAGCATCGCCCTGCGCTTCGCCCATGCGGTTGCGCAGGGTTTCAAGCAGGTGTTCGTAGTCGGCGGGGTTGAGGCCTGCCGGGGTTTCGCGCGCTTTTTCGGCGGCGCGGTTGAGCACGGCTTCGACCAGCGCCGCGTTTTCGTGGCCGTCGCCACCCAATACTGCCGCCATTTGTTCGGCGACGGCGGCGCGGACGGCGCTGTCTTGCAGGCTGTTCTGGTTCTGCCACTGGTTGCCGATGGCGGTGGCGAGCATTTCCTGGATGTCGGCGCTGGAGGCGTTGTCCAGACTGGCGCGCAGGGTGTCCATCATCACGCCGTAGGAGTCCTGGCGTACGCCTTCGGGCAGGACGCTCGGCACGCGGTGCGGCACCTGGGCAAGCATCGCGTCCAGTACGTTTTCGTCAACGGTGCCTTCGCTGGCAAGCGCCGCTTTCAGGTGGGCGATGATGTCGTCACGGGTTTCGCCTTCGGTGGCGATGCCCTGTTGCAGCCATTGGCGGCTGATGCTGTCGGAGAGTACCGCCTGCATATCTTCGTCGGCACCGGTGGCGAGGCCACGGCGCAGGGTGCTGAGCATCCGGTTGTAGGCCTGTTCGCTGATGCCGTGCGGGGTTTCGTGTTGCGGTACGCCGGGGGCAACCGGCGCGGTGAGGCCGGGTTGTACCGGGACGGCGGCATCACCGGCAGCGTTCGCCTGGGCGAGGATTTCGGCGACCCATTGTGCCTGCGCCCCGCCTTCACGCTGGAAGCTGGTGAGCAGGCTTTGTGCCATCGCTTCGCGCAGCGCCGGGTCGTCGGCAACGCTTTGTTGCCATTGGCGGCGAATGGTTTCGGCCAGCGCCGCCTGCATATCGGCATCCGGCTCGCCCATGCGCAGGCCGCGTTGCAGGGTGCGCAGCGCCTTGTCGTAGCTTTCTTCGCCGCTGAAATCGGCGGGGGCTGCGGATGCGATTGCGGTTTCTTGTGCGGCAACGCTGTCGTCGGCAAGGCTGATAGCGGGTGCTTCCGC
The DNA here is from genome assembly GCF_938028185.1 of uncultured Cardiobacterium sp. Lineage (GTDB taxonomy): Bacteria > Pseudomonadota > Gammaproteobacteria > Cardiobacteriales > Cardiobacteriaceae > Cardiobacterium. Next base: position 5,368 of record NZ_CALJAH010000477.1, read on the forward strand.
CGAAACGGTTTCGGCGGGTGCGTGGGCGCTGTCATCGGCAAGGCTGATTGCAGGCACTTCCGCCGATGCGGTTGCCGCGCTCGTGCTGATGCTGGCGGTGGTGTCGTGGGCGTCGTCGTCGCTGGCGAGGCTGATGGCCGCGTTGCTGTCGCCTGTTGTCTCGGCGGTTGCGGTGAATGAAGCGGCGGCGTGGGTTTCCGCCTCGCCACTGTCCGTAGTGAGGGCGATGGCGGGTGCTTCGGCCGCGCTGGCAGGTTCGTCGGCAAGGGTAATGTCGTCAAAGGCCGACCAGTCTTCGCTGGCTGGCGCCGCGCTTTCTCCCGCCGGTACGGCTGCGGTGGCGGCAGGTGCGGTACCGGCACCGCTGTCGGAAAGGCGCAGTTGGCGCGACAGGGCGTCCAGCGCGTCCTGTTCGCTTTGCGGTGCGTCCATCAGCGACAGGCGTACCCGTTCGGCGACCAGCGCCTGTTGCAGCAACGCGCCTTTGTGCTCGACGAACTCGTCCTGTTGTTGCAGTACGTTGAGCAGGGAAATGGCATCGCCGACGGTGTCGCGCACCAGCGAGTTGGCGGCAAAGTCTTTTTCGATGACGCGGTTGAGCAGTTGTTCGTGCTGCCAGGCAAATTCGCCCAGCGCCTCGTAACCGACGGTGCGCCCGGAGCCTTTCAGGGTGTGGAAGGCGCGACGGATGTCGGTGGTGAGCTGCGGGTCTGCGGTGTTTTCGTGCCACTGCGGGTAGGCGTCGTTCATGGTGGCGACGATTTCGCCCAGTTCTTCGTTGAAGAACTCGCGGATTTCTTCATCCATGACTGCATCGGCATGGCTGCCGACGAAGCTCGCCTTCTCGGCGGGGATGTCGAGTTTTTCCAGATCGGCGAGGGATTTGTCCGCGAAATAGGGAACGCCCACCACGGCACCTTGCCCGCCAGATGCTGCGGTATCGCTGGTCGCAGCGACGGTAATGGCGGCGGGTTCTTCGCGGGTATCGGCGTGGTCTGCGTCCGCGTGCGGTTGTTCCGCAGCGGCAGTTGCCGCAGCTTCGCCGTTATCTGCCGGGGCTTCGTGTGTTGCAGAAGTTGCGGCTTCTTCTGCCGGAGTAGCTGTTGCGCCATGTGCGCTTGCACCGGCATCTGCGGCTCCCGTAGCGGTCGCGGTTGTTTCATCTGCTTCGCGGGCAGCCGCTTCGCCTGTCGGGATAGAGGGTTCGGATGCGGGGGCAACTGCTCCCGTATCTGACGCTGTCGCAGCGGTTTCACTCGCCGGGGCGGGCGCGGCAGTTGCAGCTGGTTGCGCGGCAGGGGTTGCGGGCGCTACCGCCGGAGCGGCGACGCTTGCAGCGGCATTTGCGGCACCGGCTGCCGCAACGCCACCTGCCATGACCGCTGCGGCGGCATCATTGCTGCTGCGCACCGGCACGGCACCGGCGTTGTCTTGCGCGTGTTGGGCGAATCCGAGGGTGGATTGCGGCGCGGCGGCTGTTGCCGTGTGGCTGGCGAGCGTGACCGGCGTCGGTTCCGGTTGTTCCGCTTCGGCCTCGGTGGCCTGTTGTGCTTCCAGCTCCAGGATGGAGAAATCGTCGGCAAGAACTTCCAGTCCCATACCCAACACATCCTTGAATTCCTGGATGTCGCCAGCGTTTTCCGCCTCGTCTTCTGTTTCCGGCGGCGCCATGTTGGCGAGTTCGACGAACAGGGCTTTTGCCTTGGCACTGGCGGGGCTGATTTTTTCGATATTGCCCACCGCTTCTTTCAGGAAAGCGACATCTTGCAGGGATACCTTGCCGGATTCTGCCAAGTCGTCAAACAGGTATTCGACTGCGACCAGTGCATCAATAACCGGCACATAGGTTTTGGCAAGGGTTTGCTCATTCTGCGTGGTAAATTCGGCAAACAGCAGCGCCAATTGTTGCAGTTGGGCAGACAGCTCTTTCAATCCGACCAAAGCGGTCACGGCGCTGTAATGCACCAACTGTTTTGTTGCTTCATGCCACGGTTGTTCCGCTTTGACCGTCTCGACTTGCAAGACTTCCTTGCGCAAGGATTCAAAGAATTGCTTGCCAACCGCACCGGTATCGCGCACCAGTTTTTTGATTTCCAGTTGGCGCGAATGTTCAGCCTGCGCCTGCAGGGCTTCCGCATAATTATTGGCGGTTTTGCCCGTGCTGTCTTCCTGCAATTGTTTCAGCGTTTCCTGCACCAGAATCAGGGCTTCGGCCACTTCAATCCATTGGGCGTCCGTCAGCGATTCGCCCAGTTTTTGATTGACCTGGGCCAATAATAATTGTGGTGTTTTGAGTTCGAGGAGTTCAAACAGGTGAATCAGGTCTTCATTCTGCCCGGCAATCCCTTCTGCATTGAAAGGCGCTTCCGGATTGCGAATATGCTGCTCAATCTGGTTACGCGCGACTTCAATAATCTTGTTGACTTCGTTTGCCAGCGCCTGATAGGTTTCGCGGCTAATGAACGGTTGCGTCGTGACCTGGATTTTTTCACCACCGGCAAGCAGGGTTTTGACGGCTGTCGTCGCCTGCATGACCGATTGTTTTTGCGTGTCGCTGATATGATCCAGTCGTTCGATGTAATCGGCGAGCACCAATAGCCCGGAGGCAATTTCTGCACCCTTGTCGGCAAACGAGGCGTTTACGCCGTGTTCGTTGACGCCCTGGTCCAAACTTTCCACACCGGCAACAATGGCCTCGGCCAGAGCGACCGCTTCTTCCTGTTCCATCAGCGACAGGCCGCCGCTGATTTCTGCCATGCTTTCGCGCAAGGCATCCACGCCCCCGGATTCGGGACGCTCCAGCCATTCGATGAGTTGCCGTTTTATGGTGGCGATATTGCGCGCCATTTCAGTCTGGACGCGCGCCAATAGTTGATTGCCTAATTCACTTGCCATGAAAACTCCTGTACCTGATTCGGCACGAATGCCAAATCCTGTTTGTTTTTGATTAATATCCTACCGGCAGTTTGAAGCCCGATACGGAGTTTTTCAGTTCTTGCGAGAGTACGCTCAGGTTTTCGATGGAGTCGGAGGTCTTGATGACGTTCTCGGTCGTCGTGACTGCCATCTGGTTAATCTGCGACATATCGCTCGCGATATTTTCCGCCATGGTGGAAACTTTTCGGGTGGATTCGGAAACCCGTTCAATCAGCGAGGCGAGCGAGGTGGAGACGTCTTCAATTTTGCTGAGTGCCGTACCCGCTTCTTCTGCAATATTTGCCCCGTCAACGACTTCCTTGGTGGAGCGTTCCATCGAGGCGACTGCCGCATTGGTATCGTTCTGGATGGTTTTAACCAGTCCTTCAATCCGCTTGGTTGCATTGGAGGAGCGCTCGGCGAGGCGTTGTACTTCGTCGGCAACGACGGCAAAACCGCGTCCCGCTTCCCCGGCGGAGTTCGCCTGAATGGCAGCATTGAGTGCAAGGATGTTGGTCTGGTCGGCAATGCTTTTGATGATTTCAACGATATTGCCGATTTCTTGCGAGCTTTCGCCCAAACGCTTGATCAGGGTGCGGGTTTCCTGAATGTTGCCACGGATGTTGTTCATGCCGTTAATGGTATTGCGTACCTGTTGTGCTCCTTCGCGCGCAATACGGACGGAATTGTGCGCGATTTCGGCAGAGTCAGCAGTACTCATCGCAACGCGGTCGAGTGAACGCACCATGTCGCTGATGATTTTGGCGATGGAGTGAATTTTCTGCGCCTGTTCGGTGGAAGAGGTCTGCATTTGTTCGGCAATCAGGCGGGTACTGTTGGATGCGTTCGATACCTGGGTTGAGGTGCGGTTAATGGTACCGACCAGTTCGCGCATGGATTCGATGGCGTAATTGACGGAATCAGCAATCGCCCCGGTGAAGTCCTCGGTCACTTGTGCTTCTACCGTCAAGTCACCATTGGAGAATTCGGCCAGTTCATCCATCAGGCGCAGAATTGCGTCCTGGTCGCGTTTGGCGCGAAATTCGGCTTCGGTAGAAACATTCTGGATTTTGGAGTATTGCTCGCCAACGAATTGGTACCAAAGGAAACCGGCGGCACCGGTAAGGACGACCATTAACGGTAATACGAGGTTTAGCATAACGCTATTGGTGAACAATAATGCCAGACTAATTAATGCCAGCAGGCCGACAACGGCGGAGGTTGCAATGGCAGGGACGTAAAATTTGCTGCCGCTGCCTTTGGCAACATTCACCCGATTTTTTGAACTTAACATAAATCACCCGTTTATTTATTGTACGTTTTGAATGAATGAGGTATCTGTTACCAGATTTTTCAAATCAATGCGCAACCATTGAAGTCCATCCATGGCGGCCTGGCCATCAAGCCAACTGCGCGTGGACTGGTAGGAAGATACTTCACAGGAGCGGATTCCCTGAATGGAATCCACTTTCAGGATATAACCCTGTCCTTCATTGTGAAGGATGATAAATCCGCTGCGGATTTTGACGCTTTGCGGAGCAAGGGTCGGATCGACAAACCGTTTGAAATCGACCACGGAGAATACTTCGCCGCGTACCCCGGCAAGCCCCAGCAACCAGCCAGGGGTAAAGGGCAGCGGGGTAATGTCCTGAATGCTGGTGGAGACTTCCTGCACCATTTTCATGTCAAGCAGGTAGTATTTGTTGCCCGCCGTAAAGGCGAGGTAACTTTCTCCCGCAGCGTGATAGGTATCCACCACTTTTTTGCGTGCTTCCGCTTTTTCCACATAATCGCAAAGCACGGCAAAGGGCGTCATTTCCGTGGCTTTTGTATTCTCGCTGTTCATATCAAGGTTTTGATTTGTACCAATAGCGCCTCTTTTTCCGGCGGCTTGACGAAATATTCTCGCGCACCATTGCGCAATCCCCATGCCCGGTCGCTTTCCTGATCCTTGGTGGTCAGCATCAGGATGGGAATGTCGCGGGTATCAGGATTGCGCATCAGTTTGCGCGTCGCCTGGAATCCGCTCATGCCCGGCATGACTACATCCATCAGTATCAGATCCGGGTGCTTTTCTTCTGCGGTTTTTATGCCCTTGTCGGCGGTATCCGCCCAAAGCACGGTGTACCCTTCGCTTTCCAGCATGACGCGCACGACTTCCGCTTCCGTGGGCGAATCATCCACTATCAAAATGGTAGCCATTGTCGGAATGTCCTTTTATTGAACGTGCGTGCGGATGGCATTGAGCAATTCGTCACGCGAGAAAGGTTTGGTCATGAAGTATTCGGAACCGGCGATACGCCCGCGCGCCTTGTCGAAGATGCTGTCCTTGCTGGAAAGCATCAGTACCGGCGTTTTGGCAAAAGCGGCATTGCTTTTGATGACGGAACACACCTGATAGCCGTCCAGGCGCGGCATCATGATGTCAAGGAAAATGACGTCCGGTTTGAACGACATGACTTTGGACAGGGCACTGAAGCCATCTTCGGCGGTGGAGACGGTGTAGCCTTCCCGTTTGAGGATGGCTTCAGCCGTTTTCCGGATTGTGCCGCTATCGTCCACAATGAGCACTTTCACGGATTTGTTATCTGACACGCGAACTCCTTAATTTTCGCTAATAGAAAGGACATAGAATAGCGGATTACCGCCGAAAATGCGACGGTTACGCGCTATTCCAACCCGCTGTTACCGGCCAGCCAGTCCTCCGCAATCACGGCGGCGGCCATGGCATCGACCTCTTTTGCGCCGGGCAGGCGCGCATGAGCCTCGTGCGAGCTCAAGTATTCATCGATGTAATGAACCGGTAATCCAAACGCTTCCTGGCACTTCGCGCCTATCCGGCGGATGGGCGCGGCCAGCGGATGTTCATTGCCGTCACGCAGACGCGGCAGGCCGATGACGATGTGCGACACCGACCATTCCCGCACCCAGGCGGCAAACTGCGCGGCTTCCAGCTGCTGCGCCGGATGGCGCAAAACAGCCAGCGGTTTGGCCGTTTGCGTCAAAGACTGGCCAACCGCCACGCCGGTTTTGCGCTGTCCGACGTCCAGCGCCAGAATCCATGTCGTTGCCACCCAAAAATCTCCGTAACGCTTCGCGCATCATAATGCACATTAAATTTGGTAAAGGCAAGGTTAATGTTTGCCCGCCTTGCGAAGCGCCGTAAAATCACCACCTTGTAACCTTCCCCGATTTACCTTGAAATTCAAAAGGAACACCGCATGACCACTTGCAAAATCCTCATCATCGGCTCCGGCCCGGCTGGCTACACCGCTGCCGTTTACGCCGCGCGCGCCGGACTCGAACCCGTCCTCATCGCCGGACTGGAGCAGGGTGGGCAACTGATGACCACCACCGATGTCGATAACTGGCCCGGCGCGGCGGAAGGCATCCAGGGGCCGGTGCTGATGGACAATATGCGCGCCCACGCCGAACGCTTCCAGACCCGCATCGTGCGCGACCTCGTCACCAAAGCCGACCTCGGCGTCTGGCCGTTCCACATCGAAACGCGCAACGAAACATACAGCGCCGAAGCCGTCATCATCGCCACCGGCGCGAGCGCCAAATACCTCGGCCTGCCCTCCGAAGAAGCCTACAAGGGGCGCGGCGTCTCGGCCTGCGCCACCTGCGACGGCTTCTTCTACCGCAACAAACCGGTCGCGGTTATTGGCGGCGGCAACACCGCCGTTGAAGAAGCGCTCTACCTCGCCAACCTCGCGCAAACCGTCACCCTCGTCCACCGCCGCGACAGCTTCCGCGCCGAAAAAATCCTGATTGACCAACTGCACGAACAGGTCGCCGCCGGGGAAATCGTCCTCAAACTGAACGCCGAACTCGAAGAAGTCACCGGCGACAAGGCAGGCGTCAGCGGCGCAATCATCCGCTACAAAAGCGGCGAAAAAGAAACCCTTGCCGTGGACGGCGTCTTCATCGCCATCGGCCACAGCCCGAACACCGACCTCTTTGCCGGCCAGCTCGAACTGGACAACGGCTACATCAAAATTCGGGGCGGCAACCACGGCAACGCCACCCAGACCAGCATCGCGGGCGTCTTCGCCGCCGGGGACGTTACCGACCAGACTTACCGCCAGGCCATCACCTCCGCCGCCAGCGGCTGCATGGCAGCACTGGACGCCGAGCGCTACCTGGCGCAAAAAGCGCTTGGCGAGTGATACAATAAGCCACTGATAACTTGTTCCCAAACCAAATTTATGAGGTAAAACATGGCAACCCAACCCATCATCGTGCCCGATTTGGGCGACTTCACCAACGTTGACGTCATCGAAGTCCTCGTCAAGGCAGGCGACAGCGTCAAAAAAGAAGACTCGCTCATCACCCTCGAAACCGACAAAGCCTCGATGGACGTCCCCGCCCCGGCAGACGGCGTCATCGCCACCCTGACCGTCAAAGTCGGCGACAAAGTCTCCGCAGGCGACACCATCGGCACCCTCGACAGCGCAGGCGGCGCTGCCCCTGCCGCTGCTGCCCAACCTGCCGCCGCG
>NZ_CALJAH010000478.1 GCF_938028185.1 uncultured Cardiobacterium sp.
TGCGCCGCTTCGCCGTACAACCGCGTACTGTCTTCAGCGGCGCGCCTTGTCTGAAGCTCCCGGTGAACGGCTATACCGCCAGCCTGCCCACAACAAAACCCGCTGGCTCGCCTGCCTCAACAGCGGCGACCCGCGCCCGGACTGGCTTCACAAAACCGCCGCCGCCCTCCTCCTCGGCCTGCCGCTCGCCGCCCTCATCTGGGCGCCCTACCTGCGCCACAGCCCGGCCACACAACACATGGACGCCCACGGCTACTACACCTACCTCCTCACCATCAGCTGGCTCGCCATCCTCGGCGGCACCTACCTCCTGCGCAACGGCAAAAGCGCCTGGCGCGTCCTCCTCTGCGCCAACCTCGTCGCCGCGCTGCACTACACCCTCACCGCATGAAAATCCCCGCCCACACCCTGAAACACCAGCTCGCCCTGCACAGCTGGGTCGGCATCAGCAGCGCCATCCTCCTCACCATCAGCTTCATCAGCGGCAGCCTGACCGTCTTCAGCGAAGACATCAGCCGCTGGGCAAGCCCGCCCGCGGCAGAAATCCGCCCCGCCGCCGACATGGCAGCGCTCGCGCGCCTGATGCAGCACATGGCAGAGCACCCCGAACACACCTCCAGCTTCCTCCTCTACCTGCACACCGACGAAAACGCTCCCGCGCCGTTGCACTGGGAAACCGGCGACAGCGAAACCTGGGCTTACCTTGACGCCGACGGCACCCTGCACAGCCACACCCGCCCGGCTACCGCCGCCGGACACGTCCTCGACGAACTGCACCGCACTGCGGGCATCCCCACCATCGCCGGCGAATACAGCATGGGCATCGTCGCCATCCTCTACCTGCTGGCACTCATCAGCGGCACCCTCCTCGCCCTGCCGAAACTTGGCCAACAATGCCTCGCCCTGCGCCTCAACCACAGCCGCCGCCGCGCCTGGCTCGACATCCACAACCTCCTTGGCCTGACTGCCCTACCCTTACACCTCATCATCGCCGTCACCACCGTCCTCTTCGTCTTCGCCGCCCCGCTCTCAACCCTGCTGCAACCGCTCGCCCCGCCGCCGCCCGTCGCCGAAAACCACACCATCGACGAACGCCCGCTCCTCCCGCCGCAAGCCCTCGTCGCCGCCGCACAACACGAAATCCCCGACCTGCAAGTACGCTTCCTCGCCTTCGACAGCCTCGCCGACCGCGAACAGGCGCTGGCGGTCGTCGTCGGCGAACAACCCGGCGGTGGCCGCCAGCTCTACCTTGCGCTGCACCCCTACAGCAGCGCGCTACGCTACCGCAATCACGGCGGCAACCACTACGCCCGCGCGCGCGACATCCTGCACGAGCTGCACTTTGGCAACTACGGCGGCTACCCGCTGCGCTGGCTCTACTTCGCCCTCGGCCTCGGCGGCGCGCTCCTCTTCTACAGCGGCAACCGCCTCTGGCTGGACAAACGCGCCCGCGGCGGCGCGCGGCGCGACGTCCGCATTCTCGCCGCGCTGACCGAAGGCTGCACCTACGGCAGCATCAGCGGCATCGCCCTCATCCTGCTCACCGCCCGCCTGCCGTTGCCCGTCGCCCGCGAAACCCTCGCCTGGACGAGCTACTACCTGCCCTTCCTCGCCGCCATCGCCTATGCCCACCTAAAAGGCGCCGCCAGCCGCATCCCGCTGATGCGCGGCGCTGGCGCCCTGCTCTGCGCCATCCCGGCCAGCACCCTGCTCGCCGCCGTTGGCCTGCTGCCCTTCACCCCGCGCCTCCTGCCGCTGGTGGACGCGACCGCCCTCGCCTTTGGCATCGCACTCCTTGCCACCGCCCGCCGAACCGCATCCGCCACAAATATACATACACCTTAGGCGCTACCCTGTATGTAAACGCGCCAAACCACGTTTACATACACACTAGGGGCTGTTTACAATTGGCCATAACATGATGATTTCATTAGCAGGTTTGGTTAAGGCC
>NZ_CALJAH010000479.1 GCF_938028185.1 uncultured Cardiobacterium sp.
TTGGGGTGGGTATCCGGCGGGCGGTTTGCAGGCTAACCCCACCCCGGGCTTTCATCAAAATGAAAGCCCTGCCCCCGCAGGGGAAGGGGTATGTCAGCGGGTGTTTGGGTATTTGTTGCAGTCGCAGATTTGGGAAAGGTGCGCCAAGGCGCACCCTATAGTTGATGGTTTAGTCGGGGCGATGTGTCATAGCCGCCATATCTGTCTTGTTGTCAGGTTACGCGCTAACCCAACCTACGCTATTGCGGTTATTTTTGCTTCCAGCTGCCGCCGCTTTGGTACCACCAGCCGCTTTGTGCCTGGCTGATCCAGCGTTCGGCAAAGGTTTTCTGGATTTGTCCCGCCCAGCCCGGCTGGTTGTTGGCGTCCGCGATCGCCTGGTAGAGCGCTTTGCGGTCCTTGTTTTCGGCATTGACCAGTTGGTTCATGCGCGCGCGTTCGGCCATGCTGGCCGCGTTGGCGTCATGCACGGCGACGAGGCCGTCGCCGGTGAGGCCGACCGCGCCGCTGTCAAGGAAGGGGCGCAGTTCGCCGAAGCGGCTCGCCATGCGCGCCTTGATTTGTTCGATTTGTGGCGAGGAGGCGTTGAAGTCCACGTTTTGCGCGTGGGCTTCGCCGCTGATGGCGCTGAGTGCGGCGACGACGATGCGGCGCGGATCCAGCGCGCTGTGTTCGTTTTTCGCGCCGCTGTTTTTGGCAGCGGGCGGGGTTGTTGCCGCTTTTGTCGCCTCCGCTGCGCCGCCCTGCTGGTGCCAGACGTCAAGGATGATTTGGTCTGCCGCTTTTTCTGCCGCTGCCGCCGGGAAGTAGATGTTGACGGTGACGCAGGAGACGACGGCGATGGGGGCGAGCAGGGCGAGGCTGCGTTTGTACATGGGACTCCTCCCGGCGGGTTATTCTTTGGCGCGTCCGAGGTATTCGCCGCTGCGAGTATCGACGCGGATGACGTCGCCGATGTTCATGAACAGCGGTACGCGCACCACGGCGCCGGTTTCCAGGGTTGCCGGTTTGCCGCCACCGCCGGAGGTGTCGCCGCGCAGGCCGGGGTCGGTATCGACGACTTTGAGTTCGACGAAGTTCGGCGCGGTGACGCTGATGATGTTGCCGTTCCAGAGGACGACGGTACACAGCGCCTGTTCCAGCATCCATTTGTCGGCATCGGCAACGGCGGCCTGGTCGGCTTGCAGTTGTTCAAAGGTTTCCGGGTGCATGAAGTGCCAGCTGCTTTCGTCTTTGTAGAGGTACTGCATTTCGGTTTCGTGGACGTCGGCGGCTTCGACGCTGTCGCCGGATTTGAAGGTGCGCTCGATGACGCGGCCAGTTTTGAGGTTGCGCACTTTGACGCGGTTGAAGGCTTGTCCTTTGCCGGGCTTGACGAATTCGTTTTCGACGATGTTGTACGGGTCGCCGTCCAGCATGATTTTCAGGCCAGCCTTGAATTCGTTGGTTGAGTAGTTCGCCATGGTTTTGCTCCTTGTGGAAATGGGTGGGTAATGGGGTTAGACGTTGAAACGGAAATGGATGACGTCGCCTTCCTGGACGCGGTAGTCCTTGCCTTCGAGGCGCCATTTACCCGCTTCTTTCGCGCCAGCTT
>NZ_CALJAH010000480.1 GCF_938028185.1 uncultured Cardiobacterium sp.
CGGCACGGCAGCGGCGGCGCTGCCCGGTTTGCCGGGGCGGAGGGCCAGATCGCGGTAGTATTGGCCGCCACCGCGCGGGTTACTGCTGTAGTTCGGCGCGGGCGGGAATAGCGGCGGCGGGGCGGCGGGTTGGGGCGCCGGGGTTTTTTCGCCGGTTTTGGCAGCGGGTTCGTCGTTTTCGTCCCAGGTGAAGCCGCCCTGGTTGGTTTCTTTGCGGGTGTCGGTTTTGGCGGCGGGTTTGTTTTGCTTGCTGGCCGGGGGGGCGGTGGGTGCCTTGTTTTCGCTTTTGGGCGCGGGAGCGGCAGTCGCCGGGGCAGGGTTGCTGCCGCTGAGTGCGCCTTTTTGGTAGGGGCGGCAGTTGTCGCCCGTCGGCTTGCTGACGATGTTGTTCATGCCGCCGGGCGCCGGGCAGATGTAGAGGCCGGCGGTGGCGTCTTGTGCTTGTGCCGGGTGGAGGGCGGCGCAGGCGAGGAGGAGGCAGGCGGCGAGTTTGGAAAGGATGGTAGTTGCCGATTGGGCGGCGAGGTATGCGGACAAACCCCACCCCAACCCTCCGCCGGATCCCATGAAAAATGCGTTCGCATTTTTCATGGGTGCCCGCCCACAGGGGGAGGGAGTGTTTTCGGGGAATGGGGCAGTTTGGTTCGGGGATTCGGCGGTTTGGGCGGCGGGTGTCAGGTTGCGTCCGGGCATGATGGTTTCCTTGTGGTTCAGTCCCAGTTGAAGAGGTTGAAGGCGTCGGCGGGCAGCCAGGCGGTCATGCCTTTTTGCCAGAGCAGGTCTTTCATCAGGATTTGGCCTTCGTCGATGAGTTTTTGGACGTCAATTGCGCTCAGCGGCCCGATTTGCTGGCCGTGGTGGACGCGGTAGAAGATTTTGTCCTGGCCGAGCGGCGGGCGCGGCGCGTCGTTTTTGGCGGTGGTGATGGCGGGCGACGCGGGGGCTGTTGTCTCCGTGTTTTCGCGGGCGTAGGCCGGGGTGGCGCTGGCGGCAGCCGGACGTGCGGGGTGTGCGCTTTGCGGCGGTGCACCTGGAGTGCGGCGGGCGATGCGCAGGTCGTGCAGGGTGAGGCCGAGTTGGGCGAGTTGTGGTCGCAGGCGCGCCTTGAGGAAGTTTTGCAGGGCTTCGGTCTGGTGGTCGATGTCGTCCGCGCTGATTTGTTCGTGGATGAGGGTTTGGTCGATGTGGTAGCTCAGGGTTTGGTCGAGGTAGTCGTCGTCGAGGTCTATGGTCTGGTTTTCGATGAGGATGCGGCAGAGGGTGTCCGGGTCGCGGATGCTGATGGTGTAGCTGCCGGTGAGCGGCTGGTCGAGGCGGCGCTGCGACGGCTGGTAGATGCTTTGCCAAAGGCGACTGGCGCTTGCGTCCAGGTTGAGGTAGAGGATGTCGGCGGTTTCGGCTTGCGGGATGTTGTCCGGGTCAAGCGGGTAGTCGCCGGGTTCGTTGGCAGCGGTGTATTGTTCGTTGATGATGAGATAGGCGATTTGTCCCGGTTCGATGTGCAGGGTGCTGCGTTCGAGCAGGTTGTGCTGGCTGTGGTGGGCGATGAGGCTGTCCGGCGCGAAGCGGGCGCGCAGGGTGCGCGGTTGCAGGCCAAGTTTGTCGGGTTTGAGGCTGGCGAGCAGGCGGGCGATGAGGTTTTTGATCATGCCGGGCCTCCGGGTTTTTGCGCGGCGGCTTTGAGGCTTTGTTTGAGCGCTTCTTCGGCGGCTTCGAGTTTGGCGGTGGCCTCGGCGCGCTGTTGGCGTCCGGCTTCGTGGATTTGGATGCTTTCTTCGATGGTCTCGATCAGCATCTGGTTGGCTTTTTCCACCGCGCCGATGTCGAAGACGCCGCGCTCCAGTTGGGTGCGGCTTTCGCGGTTGGCGAGTTTGAGGTTTTCGGCGTTGGTGGTGAGCAGTTCGTTGGTCAGATCGCTGCTTTGTTTGAGCGCGGTCGCCGCTTCGCCGGAGCGGTAGATGGCGATGGATTGGGCGAGTTGTTGCCGCCACAGCGGTACGGTGTTGACGAGGGTGGTGTTGATTTTGCTGACGAGTCCCTTGTTATTTTCTTGAACCATGCGGATGCTCGGCAGCGCCTGCATCGAGACTTGTTTGGTCAGCCGCAGGTCGTGCAGGCGGCGGTCGAGTTCGTCGCGCTGCATTTGCGCGTCGCGCAGGCGCTGCGCGCTTTCCATTTCGCCGTCTTCGGCGGCCTTCACCAGCGCGGGCAGGGCGGTCTGGTCGGCTTCGGCGAGGACGGTTTCGGCGGCGGCGATGTGGTATTCGAGTTCGCGGTAGTAGTCGAGGTTGGCATCATAAAGTTTGTCCAGCGATTTGATGTCCACCAGCAGTTTTTGTTTGTGTGCTTCGAGCGCGTTGCTGATTTGGTCAAGTTGTTCGCTGATGGTGTCGAATTTTTGCAGGAAGCTGGCGAGCGGTTTGGCTTTGCCGAGGAGGCGGGCAAAGAGCGAGGGTTTTTCTTGTACTTTGAGTTCCGCGCCCTGGAAGCCGCGCAGCAGGCCGACCATGTTGGTGAGCAGTTCGCCCGCTTTGCCCGCGTCTTCGCTTTTGATGTCGGTCAGCATGGTGTCGGCGACGGTGGTCAGTTGTTTTTGTGCGGCCGCGCCGAAGTTGAGGATGCTGTTGGTGTCGGCGATGTTCAGCGTTTGTGCGAGTTGCTGGACGCGCGCCGCTTCGAGGTGGGCGGGCAGGGTGCTGGTGGGGGCGAGTTCGGTGCGGGTGCTGTCGTTCATGGTTTGTTTCCCGTGTTGAGCTGGTCGCGCAGGACCTGGATTTGGGTGTCGAGGTGTTCTTGTTGCGCGCTGCCGAGTTGCAGTTGTTGCGCGCTGAAGCTGTGTTCGCTGTCGGCGAGCAGGGTGTGGAAGTTTTGTTGTTGGCGGCCGTGGTCGGGGCTGCCGATGTCGGCGAGGTAGGCGGCGCTGATGCGGCGCAGTTCGTGCAGGTGGACGACGAGGAAGCTGCGTGCGGCGCGGATGCGTTCGGGTTCTTCGCCGATGTGGGCGATGATGCCGCGTGCCTGGGCGGTGATTTTTTCGAGTTGGGCGGCGATGTCCGCTTCGTCGGCGTAGTTTTTCAGGCGGTTGGCGTGTTGTTCGAGGGTTTCGATGGCGTCAAAGCCGCCGCTCAACATTTCGCGCAGGGTGGCGTTGAGGTGGCCGGGGATGTGGCGCGGCGGTGCCTGGTAGGCGTCGGCGGGGTCGCTGTTGTAAATGTAGGCGAGGTAGTAACCGGCGGCGGCGAGCAGCGCGCTGATGAGGGCAAAGGCAATGCCGGGGCGGACGCTGAAGGTGATGCTGGCGGCGGCAAGCGCGGTGTAGGCGAGGGCGTAGGGGCGGTAGTCGTTGTCGGCTTGGTCGAGTCCGCTGCGGGCGAGGTTGGCGCTGCGCGAGCGGTAATGCTTTTGGCCACCACACTGCATCCCTATCGCACGGGAAACAAAAACGTTGACCGC
>NZ_CALJAH010000481.1 GCF_938028185.1 uncultured Cardiobacterium sp.
GTTGCGCAGGGAGAGAATGTCGGCGGGGGTCATAATTGTGCGGTGGTGATTTCTTTGCCATCGGGCAGGCCAAGCCATTTCAACGGAATGGTATTAAAAAGGTAATGGCAGCCAACGCTATGGATATAATCAAGCGTGTCTTTATACATGGGCTTTTTGAACCAGTCATTAAGGACGTAGATGTATTCAACGCGCCAATTTAAGGAATGTACGAGTTTGTTATATTGTTTTCGCTTGAAATCGCAAGTCTGCAATTTTTCATCGACTGAACCTGCAACTTTCTGAAATTTTATTTCGATGATAAATAATGTATCACGCACAATAACGAACAGCCCATTATCCGGCTCTAACCGCTTGGAAAGATGCTCATCCCATTCAATGTGATAACGGGCAAGAAAACGGTAAAACTCCCGCTTCTTGAAACAATGTGCCAGTAATTTGTTGTCAAACCAGACTTCATAGCCCGCCCTATCAGCCGCAGGCTTCAATTGATAGCCCGGAATAGACTCAAATATTTGCCGCAAATCCGTTCTTTCTTCAAATTGCAATCCGGTTTTGGTGTTCGCGCCACCAGTACCACCCTCTTTCACAGGTTTTCTATCCTTTGTTTTGCCAATTCAAAATAGGTATCTTCTTTTTCGCAACCACAAAAACGTCGCCCGCTTTGCAAAGCAGCAATGCCGGTAGTGCCGCTGCCCATAAAGGGATCAAAAACAAGGTCGCCTGCATTCGATGCCGCTTCGATACAGCGGCGGACGAGTGCCAGCGGTTTTTGCGTCGGGTGTTTGCCGTAGCGTTTTTCTTGCCGCTGCGGCGGTGCGATTTGCCAGACGCATTTCATTTGTTTGTTGTCGTTCTGCGCACGCATTAAATCATAATGGAAAATGTGTTTCGCTTTTTTGTCTTTTTTTGCCCACAGCAGGGTTTCGGTAGAGTGGGTAAAGAAACGGCAAGAAAGGTTGGGCGGCGGGTTGGGCTTTTCCCAAGTGATGTTATTCAGAATATGATAGCCGATGTGTTGCAGCAGATAGCCGATGAGATAGATGTTGTGATAGGTACCGCATACCCAAAGAGTACCGTTGGGATTGAGCAGCGCGTAACAGAGGCGCAGCCATTCTTCGTAAAATTCCATATCGGCAGCAAGACCACGCGATTTGTCCCAGCCGCCTTTATTGACGGAAACCATTTGTCCGTTTTGGCAGGTAAATCCGTCATTGGAAAGGAAATAGGGCGGATCAACAAAGATGAGGTCAAAGCAGCCTTGCGGGTGTTTGTCGAGAATGCGGCGCATGACCTGCATCGCGTCTTCATGGTAAATCACGTAATTGGCGGCAATTTCTTTTTTGAGTCCGGGCTGGTAAATGGCCGCTTCTTCCGCCAGCAGAAATTCATACGCCATAGATTGCCAGTAATTCGCCCACTTTTTGCCGACTACTGCCTTTGGCGGCAATATTGCGTTGTACGCTGACGGTTTCCAGCCGTGCAGTGCGGTAAAGTTCGCGTGTCAGCGCGGTATCGTGATTGGAGATAAGCAATCCTTGCGTTTGCGGTGCCGTTTGTTGCGCTGCGATTGCCAGCCGGTTTTGTTCGTCCAGATTAAAGTTTTCTTTGCTGTAGGCGGTAAAGGAGGCGGTTATACTCAAGGGAACGTAAGGCGGGTCGCAATAGATAGTGTCATGGTGGTCGGCTTGTGCCAATGCGGATTGGAAATCGCCGCAGCAGATTTCCATCCGATCCGCTTTTTTGATAAATGCCTGCATTTCTTTTTCGGGAAAATAGGGCGCGCGGTAACGACCAAAGGGAACATTGAATTGTCCCTTGCTGTTATAGCGGCAAAGGCCATTAAAGGCATGGCGGTTGAGATAGACAAAGAGTGCTGCGCGTTCAATTGGGGTTTCACTATTATTGAATTGTTCACGCAGTACATAAAAGCGGCTTTCCTGATTGTGGTCAGTGCCAAAATATTGGCGGACGTAATCAATAAATGCCTGTTTTTCGCTTTTCAGGGTTTGGAACAGGGCAATGAGATCGGAATTGGTGTCATTGAGCAGATAGGCCTCAAATTCAAGCGCCAGCGACAAGGCCGCCGATCCGGCGAAAGGCTCTATCAGGCGGCAGCGTGAGGGAGGCAGGTGGCGGGCAATAAAGGGGGCGAGTTTGTGTTTGCCGCCCGCCCATTTGAGAAAGGGTTTGTTCATGTTTTTGGTCAGTCCGAGAGCGCCGCTTCTTCAATGCCGCGCAGGGCGGGGTGCGCGCTTTTCGCCACGCACCAGGCGTGGTCGCGGTGATGGAAGGGATCGGGCAAGTGGATTTCGGCGAAGGTGGTCGCCGGTTTGCCGCCGAGGCAGTAGATGTGTTGTGCGAGGCGCACCGCTTCCTGCGCGTCGTGGGTGACGAGGACGACGCTGGTGCCGCCTTCGATGGTGCGGATGATGCGCTGTTGCAGTTCGTCGCGCAGGCGCGGGTCGAGCGCGGAAAAGGGTTCGTCCATCAGGAGCAGGTCGGGCTCGGTGATAAGCGCACGGGCGAGCGCAATTCGCTGCTGCATCCCGCCGGAGAGTTCGTGCGGGTATTTGCGCGCGTCCTTGCCGTCCAGCCAGAGCTCGGCGAGCAGCTGGCGGATGCGCGCGTCGCTGGCGTCGGGCGCGACGAGACGGATGTTTTCGTCGGCGCGCAACCACGGTAGCAGGCGCGGTTCCTGATAGAGGTAGGCGAGGCGCTTCGCGTGGTTTTCGATGCACCCTTCCTGCGGTTCGGTCAGCCCGGCGATGGCGCGCAGCAGCGTGGTTTTGCCGCTGCCGGAGGCGCCGGAGAGGGCGAGGCTTTCCCCGGCGGCGAGGTCGAGGCTGATGTGTTCGAGGATGGTTTGTCCGGCAAGGTCAATGCGCAGGTTGTCGATATGGAGCATGGTGGCGTTCATTCTGGCGCGTGGTATTCCAGCGTCCACGGGCTGCTTTCTTGCCACAGGGTTTGTTCTTGTTGCAGGTCGGCGAGGGTGAGCGGGCGGGCGGCGAGGTAGCCGTCCGGGAAGCGCAGGCGGTAGTGGTCGCCAAAGCGGCGGATATCCGGGTAATCAATGGCGGCGATGGGCGTGCGTGCGCGGTGGAGGAGGACGGCGAGGCGCAAGGCGAGCGCGTTTTGCCAGACCCAGGCGCGGTGTGCTTCCGGCAGCGCGGCGATGTCTTTGTCCGGCAGTTTGCGTTTTTGTGCTTTGACGAGGATGGCGAGGATATCCTGCATCAGCCGCGAGTAGCCGGGCATTTCGGCGTGGGCGAGGATGTAGGCGCCGTGTTTTTGCATGTCGTTGCGCGCGATTGCCCAGCCGGTTTCGTGCAGCCAGGCGGCGTAGCGCAACAGCGGCGCGAAGCGCGGCGGCGCAGCTGCGGGCAGTTGCGCGTTCAGGTGTTCGGCGAGGGTGGCGACGCGGTCGGCCTGCGCCACGTCCACGCCAAAGCGGTGTTGCAGGGCGCGGGCGGTGCGCTCGCGTTCGTCGCTGTCGCCGCCGTCGCGCCCCATCAGTTCGAGCAGTACGCCTTCGCGCAGCGCTTCCTGGCTGACGATGGCGCGGCTGATGTCAAGGTGCTGGTAGAGGGCGGCGAGGATGCTGACGCCGCCGCTGAAGCCGTAGGCGCGCGCTTCGTCCACGCCGAGTTTTTTCGCCAGTTTGTCGGCGTGGCCGATGTCGGCGAGTTTGTCGAGCAGGGCGTCGAGGTCGGCGCGGTCGATGGTGTCTTTTTTGAGGACGCGGGCGATGGCTTTGGCGGTGCCGGAGCTTAAGACGACGCGCGCCCACGGCGGCTGGCTGCGGTAGGTGGTGATGTGCGGCTCGATGATGGTACCCGCGTAGTCGCGCGCTTTTTTGATGGCGGCTTTCGTGATTTTGCCTTTGGCGAAGTAGCGCGCGGCGATGTTGGCGCAGCCGATGGCGAGCGAGCGCAATAGCTGCGGTTCGCTGCCTTCGCCGAGGATGATTTCGGTGGAGCCGCCGCCGATGTCGATGACGAGGCTGCGGTCGGTGAAGTGGTTGTGTTTGCTGATGCCGAGGTAGATGAGCGCCGCTTCTTCGCTGCCGCTGATGATTTCGATGGGTTTGCCCAGCGCGGCTTCGCCCGCAGCGATAAAGGCATCGCGGTTCTCGGCGACGCGCAGGGTGTTGGTCGCCACCGCGCGGAATTGGTCTTCGGGGATGTCGGCGACGAGTTGTCCCATTTGGGTCAGCGCCGCGATGCCGCGTGCGATGGCGTCGGCGCTCAAGAGGTTGTTGTCGTCAAGGCCTTCGCCGAGGCGTACCATCTGTTTGTTTTTATCAACGGTTTGGATGCTGCTATCAAGCATTTGCGCGATGACGAGGTGGAAGCTGTTGGAGCCGAGGTCGAGGGCGGCGTAGCGGTCTTTCATGGGGTTTCCGGGGTGGTGACGGCGATGATGCCGACGTAGTGCGTCCAGTGGAAGGTGCCGGCGATGCCGGGGATGTACCAGCCGGAGAGGGTGCCGTCGAGGTAGAGGGCGTCGTGGCAGCCGAGGTGTTGCAAGGCTTCGGCGAAGCGGTGAAAGCTCGGCCATTCGCCGTCGCGGTCGTAATCTTCGGTAAGGATGAAGTAGAGGCGGCCGTCGGCGGTGGTGCAGACGGCGTTGCGTTTGTGCGGGCTGGAGAGGTTTTTGACGAAGCGCGCGTTGGGCTTGCCGTCTATCAGCAGCATCGGCCCGGATTGCAGCGCCCATTCGGGCTGGTGTTGGCCCAGTTGGTAGGCGGCGGTCGGCTGGATACGCGCCTTGCCGCCTTCGATGTAAAAGACGCCGTTCGGCTGGATGTGGAAGTTACCCTTACCCGCCTTGCGGTTGAGCGGGATGAGGGTTTTGCCGCGCTCTATCCACAGGCCTGCCGGGGTGTCGTCGGTGCTGTAGATGCCCGCGTTCATGAGGAAGGCAACGTGCGCGCCGCTTGCTTCGAGGTGGCGTTTCAGCGTGCCGAGGGTGGCGTAGGCGCTGCCGTCAGCGTCTTTCCAGTGCAGCGAGACGCGCGCCGGGTCAGCCTGATAGACGCCGTAGCGCACGTCCTGGTGGTAAAGCTGCGCGTAGCTGCCGCCCGTTTCCAGCGGTTTGAAATCCGGCGCGGCGAAGGCGGGGGCGGTGAGCAGGGCGAGGGTGAGGGTGAGGGTGAGGGTGAGGAGGAGTTTTACATACACTTGAGCGCTCAAGGTGTATGTAAATG
>NZ_CALJAH010000482.1 GCF_938028185.1 uncultured Cardiobacterium sp.
CCCCGCTGCGGGCTTCGCCCTGCAGGGGAGGGAGATTTTTCAATTGTAAACAGCCTTTAGCGGCATTCTCCCCAAATAATCAGCCCCTTTCTTCATGCTTGAAGAAAGGGGCTGTTTGTTATCGCGCGGGCATGTGTTTCAGCGCTCAATGACGATTTTCGGGAACGCCTGTGTCTCCGTTTTTTGTCGCGCGGCGAGGTGGGCGGTGGTGCGCAGCGCAATGGTGCGGTAGCGTTTGGCGATGTCGCTCTCCGGGGCGGCGGCGGTGGTCGGGTTGCCGTTGTCGGTTTCTTCGCGGATGCGAATGTCCAGCGGCACGTCGCCGAGGTAGGGCAGGTGATGGCTGACCGCCAGCAGTTTTCCGCCGTCCTTGCCGAAGATGTGCGCCTCATGGCCGCAGTTGGGACAGGTGTAGCTGCTCATGTTTTCCACCAGCCCCAGCACGGGGACGGCGACTTTGTCAAACATGGTTTTGGCTTTTTTGGCGTCCAAGAGGGCGATGTCCTGCGGCGTGGTGATGATGACCGCGCCGGCGACCGGGATTTGTTGCGACAGCGTCAGTTGGGTGTCGCCGGTGCCGGGCGGCAGGTCGATGATGAGGTAGTCGAGGTCTTTCCAGCGGGTTTCGCGGAAGAGTTGCAAGAGCGTTTGCGTGACGATGGGGCCGCGCCAAATCATTGCCGTGTCTTCTTCGACGAGGTCGCCCAGCGACAGCGTTTGCAGGCCGTGGCGGAGGATGGGCTGCATGGTGCGGCCATCGGTGCTTTCCGGGCGGGTCGCGCCGCCAAGCATGCGCGCCTGGCTGGGGCCGTAGATGTCGGCATCGAGCAGGCCGGTCGTCGCGCCGAGCTGGTGCAGGGCGATGGCGAGGTTGACGGAAAGGGTGGATTTGCCGACGCCGCCTTTGCCGGAGGCGACGGCGATGATGTTTTTCACGCCGGGGTAGGGTTTCAGGCCGCTTTGCACGTTTTGGCTTTCAATGGTGTAGTCAAAGCGCAGTTTGCTGGCATCAATGCCGAGCGCTTGCAGGTTGTCGCGCCAGCGGCTTTCTTCGCTAGCGGCGGGGAAACCGGGGGCGAGGGTGATGCTGCCGTCGCCGTTGTCGCGCAGGGCGCCGGGGTGGGCGAAGGGTTGCAGGTCAAGGACGGGGTCGCGGTAGTTTTTGAGGCGTTCGGTGTTCATAGCGGGAACCATTGTTGGAAGGAGAGGCAGGCTTGCGCGACGAGCATACTGTAACCGTCGTGCGCGGTGATTCGTTGTGCCGCTGCCCAGGCGAGGAACGGCGTGGTTTTGCCATATTGCATATCGTAGGCGCGGCTCGCGCAATGGGCGATGTTGGCGGGCAGGGCGAGCGGCTCATTGCTGAGACCGGTCGAGGTGGCGTTGATGATGAGGTCGTAGGCGTCGAGGCGGGCGAGGTCGGTGAGCGCCCAGGCGGCGAGCGGCACGGTGGTCAGCGGTTGTTGGCTGGCGATGACGGCTTCCGCCTTGGCGGGAGTGCGGTTGGCGAGGTGCAACACCGCCGGGTTCGCCTCACACAGCGGCAGGATGACGCCACGCGCCGCGCCGCCCGCGCCGAGGATGAGGATGCGGGCGCCGGTGAGGCTGATGCCGTGTTCTTGCAGGGCGAGGCAGAGGCCGCGGCCGTCGGTGTTGTCGCCGTGCAGCTCGCCGTTTTCTTGCCACAAGGTATTGACGGCTTCAGCCGCCGCCGCGTAAGGCGTGGTGCGCTCACAGAGGCGGTAAGCGGTTTGTTTGTAGGGGACGGTTATGTTCAGCCCGCGCCCGCCGTCGGCAAAGAAGCGGGCGACGGTGGCGGCAAAATCCGCTTCATCTGCGGCGAGGATGCGGTCATATTGCAGCTCGATGCCGCGCGCGGCGGCGAAGCCCGCGTGGATTTCCGTCGAGCGCGAGTGGGCGATGGGGTTGCCGATGACGGCGCAGTGGTGGGTCATGGTTTTTGCGGTGGTGTGTCGGGTTACGGGATGCGCCAATCAGGGCGGGTCATGTTCACAACCACTCCAATCCGGGCAATTCCGCCAATGCCTGCGGAAAAAGGTAGTCGCCCTGGAGCAGCGGCAGTTCGAGGTGATGCCAACGGGCGTGGATAGCAGGGCGCAGCGTGGTGAGCGCGTCGTAAATGATAGTAGTGCAATAACGCGGCGACTGCTCGCGCGCCCGCAGGTGAAATGGCTGGCCGATTTGCTCGGCGACCGCGGTTGCCAGTTGCACACGCTCCGCCTCATCGAGAAACGCGGGACGGGCGGCGGCGATACTACCCGCCAGCCGCGGATCGGTAAAGGCGGCGAAGCTGCTGGCAATTACCTGATTGGGATGGGCGGGGTCATCGTCAGTCGTCGCGTGCACGATGCGAATTTCCGGCGCGACGGCAACGACGATGCCGATGTGCGAGTATGCGCCATCATCCAGATAGCGAATCAGCGCGCTTTCCTGCCCGGTACCGGCGCGAAACACCCAGTCGCCCACGGCGAGATTTTCCGGGGCGACAGCGGCGAGCAGTGGCAGCGGCAGGAGCAAAAGGAATGGCAGGAGACGTTTGGTTTTCATGCGATGCGGCTTTAGTGGCCGGAGGGTACAGGCGACGGCGTGCCGTCGCTCAGACGGATGCCACCGGGGGTGCGTATTCGTCGAGTTCGCCGTCTTGCAGATGGTAGAGGCGGGCGGAGACGGGATAAGGCGCCGCGCCGTGCAACTCTTGTGCGAGCTGTTGCAGAACGCGGATGGCGGCGGTGTCGTCGGCATCGCAGTAGAGCAGTGCATCGCGCGCGGGGACGGCGAGGAGGATGCCGTCGGGGTGGTCGCCGATGCCGGTTAGCTGCGGCAGGATGAGGATGAGCGAGGCATCAAGGAAGCCGTCGAGGACAAGGCGGTGGATGCCGCTGCCGTAGTCGTGGTTTTCGGCGCGGCCCGCGCTGTATTGGCGCAGGTTGGCGAGCGCGGTTTGTTGCAGGGCGTCTTCGTCGGCGATGCCGAGTTCGGCCAGATCGCTGCGCTGCAGGGTGCGGAAGGCGTCTCCGGTGTCAATGACATAGACGAGGTGCAGCTCGCCCGCCAGCGGCTGGCTGAGGAGACCGCCGGGAGGCGTGCTGTTGTCGTGTTGTATTTGTCTGGCGGCTTCGACCCAGGCGGCGGGTTTGAGGTTGGGGTAGATTTTGCCTGCATCCATAGTGATGCCGACGACGATTTGACCCATCGCGTTCAGGCGGGCGGTGATGATGGCGTCCAGCGCCTCCGGGGCGTTTTGGTATTCCTGCCAGGCGGTGTCCAGATAGGCGGCGTATTTGCCGCCGTCTGCGGTGCTGACGGTAATGCTGCTGCGGGCAAGGTCTTCGCCCCAATGGATGTCGGCGGGATAGCCGCGTTCGCGCGCGCGGGCGGCGAAGTGTTCGATGAAGGCGCGCCAGTCGAGTAGCGCGGGCTTTTTGCGGAAGAGTTTGGCGAGGACGTTCATGGGTAGCTCCGGCTGATTGAGGGGCGTCTGGCATTTTTAGGGTGGGGCTGCGTCTATGTCGGAATAACAGCGAGGTATGCAGGCGAACCCCACCCCAACCCTCCCCCACAGGGGGAGGGGGTTATTTTTTAAGGCGTGTCGTAGCGGCGACGGTGGTTTTCGATGGCGGCGAGGCGGTACGGCGCCGGGTTGTGGCGGGGCAGGATGATGTCTGCCGTGCCGTCAGCGGCGTGCCACCATTGGCGGTAGGTGTCGTAATCAACCGCCTGGCGTGCGGCGAGCAGGGCGCGGTGCGCGTCGCGGCGGCGGTGTTGTTGGTAATCCGGGTGGATGGTGGCGGCGAGGTATTCACCGGTGCAGCCGGAGCCGTAGCTGAAGAGGCCGAGGGTTTTGCCGCCGAGGTCGTCGCGGTTGTCGAGCATCGCGGCGAGGCTGGCGTAGAGGCTGGCGGTGTAGCTGTTGCCGGTTTCGCGGCTGTATATGAGTCCGGCGGCGAGGGTGTCGTCGCGGGCGGTGGTGTTGTTGATGCGGGCGAGGTGGGCGTGCGCCTTGATGCCCATTTTGTTAAACGGCAGGTGGTAGCAGTAGGCGGCGTGCTCGTCGTAGGCGCAGCCACCGTTGGCGCGGTAGTCCTGCCAGGCGTGTTCCAGCGCCTTGAGGTAGGCAAGGGTGGAGTATTTGCCGTCCACCAGCGGGGTTTTGCGGTGGTTGGGGCGCCAGAAGTCGTAGATGTCTTCGCTGTAGAGGCCGCTTTCCGGCGCGATGGTGGCGAGGCGCGGGTTGGCGCTGATGAGCATGGCGACGGCGGCCGCGCCCTGGGTCGGCTCTGCAGCGCTGTCGAGGTCGTATTTGGCGATGTCGGCGGCGAGTATCAGCACTTTGCGCGCCGGGTGGCGGGCGATGTGGGCGCAGGCGAGTTGGAGGGCGGCGGTGGCGCTGTAGCAGGCTTGTTTGAGTTCGATGGTGCGGCTGTTGGCGGGGAGGTTCAGCAGGCGGTGCGCGCTGACGGCGGCGGATTTGGCCTGGTCGATGCTGGTTTCGGTGGCAAAGAGGACGGTGTCAATGCCGCCCGTGCCGCAATCTTGCAGGATGGGGGCGGCGGCGTTGGCGGCCATGCTGATGATGTCTTCGTCCGGCGGGGCGACTGCCATGCGCTCTTGCCCGATGCCGAGGCGGTATTTGCCGGGGTCAATCTGGTGGTGGGCGGCGAGTTCTGCGAGTTCGAGGTAGTAGTGCGGGGTGTAGAAGCTGAGTTGGTCGATGCCGATGTTCATGTTGTGGCTCTTGTTATGGAAGAAGGAGGGCGGTGTTGTCGCGCAGGGCGGCGTTGTCGCGGCAGCCGAGGAGGTAGAGGGCGGTGCGGTATTCGCGCTCAAGGCGCTTGATGGCAGCAATGACGGCGGCGGCGCTGTCTTGCGCGGCGGCGAGGAAGGGCGCGGCGATGCCGCAGAGTTCGGCGCCGAGCAGCACGGCTTTCGCCATGTCGATGCCATTTCTGATACCGCCGCTGGCGATGAGGATGACGTCCGGGTGGGCGGCGCGGTTGATGCGCAGCGCGTCGGCGGTGGTCAGTCCCCAGTCTTGAAACGTCAGGCCGAGGCTGTCGGCGGGGTCGCGGCGGCGGTGGTGTTCGATGCGGCTCCACGAGGTGCCGCCACGGCCGGCGAGGTCAAAGTAGCGCACGCCTGCGCCTTTGCCGAGAGTAATGTCAGCCGGCGAGAGGCCGCTGCCGACTTCTTTTAAGAGAACAGGCACAGGCAACGCGCGCGCGACGGCGGCAATTTTGGCGGCAAGCCCGGCGAAGTTGGTATCGCCTTCGGGCTGCACCGCTTCTTGTAACGGGTTCAGGTGCAAATAGAGGCCGTCGGCGGCAAGCGTTTCCACCGCGCGGCGGCAGTATTCAACGCCGAAGCCGTAGTTGAGCTGGACGGCGCCGAGGTTGGCAAGGAGGACGGTGTTCGGCGCGATGTCGCGTAGGCGGAAACTCGCTTCAGCGGCGGGGTTGGTGAATTGCACCCGCTGCGAGCCGACGGCGAGGGCGACACCGCACTGTTCGGCGGCTTGCGCGAGGTTGTGGTTGATGCGGCGGATTTCCGGGTCGTCGCCGCCGGTCATTGAGGAGATAAGTAGCGGCAGGCGCAGCGTTTTGCCGAGGAAGTCGCAGCGGGTATCAACGTCGGCAAGGGCGATTTCAGGCAGGGCGCGGTGCGTCAAGCGGATGGCGGCAAAGCCGCTGTCGCCGCGCTCAATCGCCGGGTCTTGCGCGATGGCGTCAAGGTGTTCGCGTTTGCGGCGCGCGGTGTCGCTCATGCGCGGCGTTCCAGCGCGAGATGGGCGCGCATCAGCTCGCCGGGGTTGGTTTGCGCGGCGAGCAGCGACAGTTCGCCGCAAAGGACGGTGGCGGCGCAGATGGCGGCGAGGCGGCGCGCGTTTTCCCCGGTGGGTCGCGCTTCGCGGCAGCCCAGCGCTTGCAGGTGTGCTTCGACGGTGGCAAGCGTGTCGCCCTTGCCATTGCCGACGGTGCCAACGATGAGATTCGGCAGGGTGCAGGAAAAATAGAGGTCGCCGTCGCGCGTCTCGGCGTGGACGATGCCCTGCGCGCCTTCGATGATATTGGCGGCGTCCTGCCCTGTCGCGAGGTAAAAAGCGAGGAGGATGTTGGCGAAATGCGCGTTGGCGCTGCGGATACTGCCAGCGAGGATGCCGCCGATGAAATTCTTGCGCAGGTTCAGCGCGACGATTTGCTCCGGGGTGGTGCGCAGCAGGCGTTCGCAGATACGGCGCGGGATGGTGAGTTCGGCGACGACGTTTTTGCCGCGTCCCAAGATGCCATTGACCGCGCTCGCCTTCTTGTCGGTGCAGTAATTGGCGGAAATCGAGCCGTAAGCAAGCTGCGGGTATTCGGCAAGCAGCCAGGAAATGGCGGCATCGGCGGCCTTGGTAATCATATTGTGGCCGGAAGCGTCGCCGCTGCTGCATTCCAGGCGCAGATAAAGCAGATTGCCGACGATTTCGGCGTGCAGATCCAGCAGGCGGGCAAAACGGCTGGTGGCGGCGATGACGGCGGCGAGTTCGTCGCGGCGGGCGCGGATAGATTGCAGTGCGGCAAAGGCAGACGCGGCATCGGCGGCGGTGAGGAGGACGGAGCGCGCCATGCGCTCATCGACAATGGTGCAGCGCACGCCGCCGCAATGCTCGGCGACCTTCGCACCGCGCGCGGTCGAAGGCCAGAGTGGGGATTCATAAGTAGCGAGCGGCACGCGGACGGTGTCGTTCATGGCATTGCCGCAGATGGTGAGCGGCCCGATCCATCGGGTCGGAATGGGGGTGGAGTGGGTGTCGTTGCGGGTCATGTGGCGGGCTGCACGGTGGCCGGGAAGGGCGCGGATTATAGCACGCGGCCTGCTTCACATTGTGAAACGGCGGGGGTTTACGGCGAATTTACAATCCAAGTGCAAGGGCAACAAAAAAGACGCTCATAAGTGATACTGCAAAAAATTTCAAAACATTGCAGGAGACCACAAATGAGCGCCTATCGCCATCTTGCGCCAGCCGAACGGGAACACATAAATTCTGTGCGAACTGGAGCGCAACAGTGCCTCTCGATGGAACCTACAGCGCCAGTCCGGCGCAGGAGAAATACGACAACAGACACAAGGCTTGCCGGCGCAAGGGCGACCCCATACGCGACAACTTCCCCGTCGGGCATGAGCTGTCAAAGTGCCTGGCAGGAGCGCATTGGTGGCCGGGGAAGCCGATACCGTTGCTGGCGTGGTTGGCTGCTGTTTGCAGTGGAAGAAACCTTATGAAGAGTATTTTGATAGAGATGTTGCACTTGGATTGACAATTCGCCCTGCAGGGGTGGGAACATTCGGTGTCGCAATCCAAATGGGTGCCATTGGAACAGATTAAAAAACACATCCCTTTCAGTTTCAGGAAATATTGCGCTTTCCGCGCCAACGCGCCTTCGCTGCAGTATTTTCCTTTCCGGAAAACGGATTGGCCATGAATGTCAAAAAAATGAACAAAACCGGCAGCACGGCCAGCTCGAAGACAAGCATCCCGTAAAACCATCCTTTTGCCAAAATACCCGCCTGCACCAGGGCGGTGGGTGAATCCAGCATGGCGTGCAGCAGGATGGCATAAAAATAAAAACGGATATTGCGATCTGCGGCCGCATACAGCACATAATACGACAGCACTATCTGCGCACCCAGCGCAAAGACGCGCTCCAGCACCATCCAATAAATGGCAGTAGCTGACAACGTTTCTGCCTGCGTAATAATCATGAATGGTATTTTTTCCCGGGATTCCGGCGGTGCCAGATAAACCATCAGATAAAGGGAAAGAATGGCCACACCCGTCAGCAGCATTTCCATGCCGCCGTGACCCAGGCCATAAGCCAGCCCGTCTGACTTGGCCAATTCCCGCCTTTTCTGTACCCATTTGAATACCAGCCAGCGCGCGCTTTCTTCAAAAATAGCGGCGGCCATGACGCCATATAGCGCATAAAGCCACGGATGCTGTTGAATCAGCGCAATGCTGCCATTGGCTGCCGGACGCAAAACCAGAAAATGAAGCATCCGCTCCAGAATATTGACCGCCAAAAAGAATGCCAAAGCGCCCAGCGCGACCATGCCAAAACGGATTTTGAATTTCCGCCGCGCATAAATCGCAGCCGCCAGCAAAATGACGGGAAACAATATCAGGGCAATCAGCAAATGAATGGCTATTCCGCTCATAAATCCTCCCGGAATCATTATGGAAAAAATACCGCCAACGTCATAGCTGTGCGCTGGCAGGAATGGATACAGCACCATACTGCGATGCAGAAATGAAAGCAAACGGTGCGGGGCGGTTGATAGTATCCGGCAAAAGCGACTACAATGCGCAAACGTTGCTACATTTCACCGGAGGACACCATGCAAACCATCAGCAGCCGCGAATTTAACCAAAACGTCGCCAAGGCAAAAAACATGAGCGACACCGCCCCCGTTTGCATCACCGACCGTGGCCAGCCCGCCTATGTGTTGATGAATTACGCCGCCTACAAGGCATTACAGGAAGGCAAGCCGAGCCTGGCCGAAAAATTGAGCGATCCGGCATCGGACTGGATTGAAGTGGAATTTCCCCGCTGCATCATCGCCGACCGCGAGGAATTGTTCTGATGTTTCTGCTCGATACCAACATTCTCTCGGAAATCCGCAAAATCAGCCAGGGGAAAGCCGATCCTGCATTGGCGCGCTGGACGCGGACGGTTGATTTCGACCGCTGCTACCTGAGCGTCATCACCCTGCTGGAAATTGAGCAAGGCATTTTGCGGGTGCAGCACCGGGGCGACGAGGCGCAGTTTCTGCGCCTGCAAAAATGGCTGAACGAAACGGTGCTGCCCACCTTCGAGCCGCGCATCCTGCCGGTTGACCGCCACACCGCCCGCATCTGCGCCCGCCTGCACGTCCCCGACCAGCGTCCTTATAACGACG